>DATBBO010000349.1:0-3464 GCA_036270995.1 Dongiaceae bacterium
TTGAAGACGTTCTGATCGTCGCACAGCTCATTCGTGGCCTTGACCACAGGAACGACCGTGATCGTGACCTCCGACGCCTTGCCGGCGACCGAACGCAAAGCCTCCGTGACCGTGACCCGCTTGGTCGCCGGGGTGAGCGGATGCGGCGGGCGGAAGTCGTAGGATTCGCGGGCATGCTCATTGACCTCGCAATGGCCCGGATCGCCGAGGCAGCCGCCATGGCCGAAGATGTGAAACGACCCCGCATAGCCGTTTTCGCGGGTCCGAGGCGTATCCTGATTGGCGCTCGGATTGTTGAAGAAGATGCGCCCCTCATAGGAGGGTCCGCCGTGGTAGATGCCGTGGATCTCCAGATCGGCCCGATAGAAGCGATGCTCGGCCGAGGCGATGGCGACGGATACCGATTGGGAGGTGAAGATCTTGGCGGGACGGCGGGCCTTTGTCGGCGCGGCCAGCCTGCGCAGGCGGCGCGGCCTCGCCGATCGCGGCGCCGAAGCGCGTTTCCGGGGGGCTCTCGCCATCAGCCTGTACCTCCGATCTGGGTCGTTCGGGCGGCCGCATAATCATAACCCAGATCATTGACGTTCAGCACGTCACGGACGCGGAAATTGAACGGGGACAGGACCTCGTCCAGCAGATCGGAGGAGATGTTGCTGTTGCCGTGGCGCACCTGCCAGAGCCACCAGATCCGATCGATCATGGCATGGTGGGACCAGAAGATCGGATCGAAGCCGGCGGTGCCGATCACCCCCATATCGCCGGAAACCCATCCATGCACCTGATCGTGCAGATCCTCCAGCGCATCGGTGAAATCGTTCCAATCGGTCCGCTTGAGGCAGTTGTCGACATCCGCCTGGGTGGGAAGCTCGCCGGCGGCATGGGGATCGCGCGAGGTATCCCGCACGATGGGGGGATTGGCGTTCGGCAGATCGACATGCGACCTCAGCAAGGGATTCGGCCGCCCATTTACCCGGCGATCGCTGAAGACCTTGGGTATTCCGTTCTGGCGCGGCGGGCGCAAGGTCCAATCCCACCAGGGAAGCGTCACATCCGCCACCCTGTCGCGCATCGCCATCTCGAAACTGTAGAGATAGGCGCGATGCCAGGGCAGGAAGAGCTGGAGCTGCTGGGCCGAGCGGGCATTCTGCTGATGATGCCAGCAGTACCAGCTGGGGACGCCATGAAGACCCGCGAGGTACTGAAAGCCTCGATTGTCCCTGATGGCCATCATCTGCCGGTAGGATTCACGAACCGCGCCGACCTGCGCGCCGTCCAGGTTGTGAACCCCCACCCTGATGCGAATGCTGTGGGCCATCGCTCAATCCCCTCGCGCGGCCTGCGCCGGTGCCATAGACTGGAAATGGCACCGGGGAAATCATGAACAACCACGGGTTAATTTTTGCTTATCGCTCCGTCCTGGGAAAAGAAACCTACCACTCTGGATTACCGCTTTCGCGGGAATGACGGAACATTGGGACAGAGAAACCGCCAAATGCAACGGCCCCGCCGAAGTCGCGGCTGAGCCCTCAGATCTCCGGCTGCTCGCGGGTCTTGGCGAAGCGGATCTCGGGATGCTGGCGCTGGACGTAGTCCAGCTCCCAGGCGTTCCGGGCGAGGAAGACGGGGGCACCGTCGCGGTCCTCCGCCAGCGTACCGCGATTGCCCTCGACGAAGGCCTTGAGCTTCGCGGGATCGGCGCATTGCACCCAGCGCGCCGTCTCGTAGGGCGCGGCCTCGAAGCCCGCCTTGATGGAATACTCGACCTCGAGCCGCGAGGTCAGCACCTCGAGCTGGAGCTCGCCCACGACGCCGACGATCCACTGGGCGCCGATCAGCGGCTTGAAGAGCTGGGAGACTCCCTCCTCCGCCAGATCCTCGAGCGCCCGGCGCAGATGCTTGGCGCGCATCGGATCGTCGAGGCGCACGCGGCGCAGGATCTCCGGCGCGAAGCTCGGAATGCCGGTGACGGTCAGCGCCTCGCCCTCGGTCAGGGCATCGCCGATGCGAAGCGTGCCGTGATTGGGGATGCCGATGATGTCGCCGGGAAAGGCCTCCTCCGCCAGCTCGCGCTCGCGGGCGACGAAGAACATGGGGTTGTTGACGGCAAGCTGCTTGCCGCTCCTCACCTGGGTCAGCTTCATACCACGGCGGAAGCGCCCGGAGCAAAGGCGCAGGAACGCGACCCGGTCGCGGTGGTTCGGGTCCATGTTCGCCTGCACCTTGAAGACGAAGCCCGCGACCTTGGGATCGGCGGGATCGATGGCATGGGGCCGCGCCGGCTGGGGCCGCGGCGAGGGCGCATAGTGCCCGAGGGCGGCGAGCAGCGCATCGATGCCGAAGGTGCGCAGCGCCGAGCCGAAGACCACCGGCGTCAGATGGCCCTCCCGATAGGAATTGGCATCGAAGGCAGGACACCCGGCGCGGACCAGCCCCACCTCCTCCTCGAGCCGGGCCTTCTCGTCCGCGGTCGCGCCATCGCCGTCATAGATGTCGAGACGGTCGGCCAGGAGATCGTAGCCGCCGCGGAAATCCGCCGCCGCGCCGAGGGGCCACAGGATCGGGGCGGCATCCAGCGCCAGCGTCTTCTCGATCTCCTCCATCAGCTCGAAGGGATGGCGGCCCTCGCGGTCGTACTTGTTGATGAAGGTGATGATGGGCACGTCCCGCAGCCGGCAGACCTCGAACAGCTTGAGCGTCTGGGATTCGATACCCTTGGCCGCATCCAGCACCATGACCGCGGAATCGACAGCCGTCAGGGTGCGATAGGTGTCCTCGCTGAAATCCTGGTGGCCCGGCGTATCGAGCAGGTTGAAGACCAGCCCGTCATGCTCGAAGGTCATCACCGAGGCCGAGACCGAGATGCCGCGCTGCTGCTCGATCTTCATCCAGTCCGAGCGGGTGCTCCGGCGCTCGCCCCGGGCGCGCACGGCGCCGGCCTCCTGGATCGCGCCGCCCAGCAGCAGGAGCTTCTCCGTCAAGGTGGTCTTTCCGGCATCGGGATGGGCGATGATGGCAAAGGTCCGCCGGCGCTCGGCGGGGGTCAAGGCGCCGGGCTTGGTGGGGCTCGGGGAGGTCTGGGCGGCAAGCGGGAGATTCATGGCGGAGGGTCATTAAGGCTTGCGCGGCGGGAAATCAACTGGCGACGGCCCCGACGCGGCAAAGACGCAAATCTGTGCTAGGATCTTGTTCCATCTATTCCATTCCGGCCGCCTGTTTCAGATATTTCCTATCGGGAGCCTTCGATGACCAGCACGTCTTCCACGCGTAGCCTCGGCTCCGGACTTTCCAGTTTGAGCTCCAGATGGGGCTGGGCAGTGGCACTCGGAATCGCCCTCATCCTCTGCGGCGTCGTCGCGCTGCTGAGCCTTGTCGTCGCCACGGCGGTGGCTGTGATCTGGATCGGCGTCATGATGATCACGGCAGGCGTGGTGGAGATCGCCCATGGCTACAAGATGAAGGGCTGG
>DATBBO010000350.1:0-9848 GCA_036270995.1 Dongiaceae bacterium
TATGGCGTGGCCCGGGGTGCGGCCTATCTCGTCGCCGGAGGGACGTCGGTGCCGGTTTCCAACCCTTTGCTGGCCGGTCTCGGCAGCGGCAGCCTGTTTGGCATTCCCCTGGTCGTGCTTGTGGCGATCATCGTCGTCATCGCCATGCACTACCTGCTGTCGCAGACCCGGTTCGGACAGTACACCTATGCCATCGGTGGCAACCGCGAGGCGCCCCAACGGGCCGGCATCCGCGTCGGCCGCATGACCCTGATGCTCTATGTGCTCTCGGCACTCTCTGCGGGCGTCGGCGGCATCCTCTATACCGCGCGCTTCACCGCTGGCGCTGCCCAGGCGGGCGAGCCCTTGCTGCTCGACAGCATCGCCGCGGTGGTGATCGGCGGCGCCAGCCTCTTCGGCGGCTCGGGGACGATTATCGGCACGGTGATCGGCGCGCTTATCATCGCCGTGATTCAATACGGGCTGGTCTTCGTCGATGTCGAGCCCTTCTGGCAATTCATTGCCGTCGGGGTGGTCATCATCATTTCCGTGATTGTCGATCAGAGCCAGAAGCGGCTCGGCGGCAGGATGGTCCGCCATGGCTGAGGCGGATCTAACTGACGCGGGCCCGCTGCTCGAGGTCAAGGGCATCAGCAAGCTCTTCGGCGGCGTCCACGCGGTCGAGGATGTCTCGCTTTCCCTGGCGCGCGGCGAGGTGCTGGCGCTAGCGGGGGACAACGGCGCCGGGAAATCGACGCTGATCAAGGTGATCTCCGGCGTCCATCGGCCCGATGGCGGCGAGATCCGCTATCGCGGCGAGCCGGTCGATTTCCTCAATCCCCAGGCGGCGCGCGACCGCGGCATCGAGACGATCTATCAGGATCTGGCGCTGGCAGACAATCTGGATGTCGGCGCCAATGTCTTCCTCGGGCGCGAGCTGATGTGCCGGCGATTCGGCTTTCTGCCGGTGATCGATCGCAAGCGCATGAGGGAGGAAGCCGGCCGCTCGCTCGCCGAGCTCGATATCAGCCTCCATCGGCTCGATCTGCCGGTGCGCCAGCTCTCCGGCGGCCAGCGCCAGGCCATCGCCATCGGCCGGGCGGTCCACTGGCAGGCCCGGGTGCTGATCATGGACGAGCCCACAGCAGCGCTCGGCGTTCCGGAACAGCGCAAGGTGATGGCGCTGATCCGCAATCTTCGCGCCAGCGGCGCCGGCGTGATCTTCATCTCCCACAACCTCGCCGACATCTTCGAGATCAGCGACCGCATCGTCGTATTGCGCCGCGGCCTCAAGGCCGGGGAGCGACGCACGGCCGAGACCACGCCCGATGAGGTCGTCCGATTGATGGTCGGCGGCTAGGTCCCTCCGCGGCTTGAAAGGGCGCAAGGCTCAGCTCAGGATCACCGGCGTGCGCTGCGTGTCTCGGATTGAGGTATCATCCTCTCATGCGCCCAGCTCTCCCCGTTTCGTCCTTCGCGGTGATCTGCCTATTGCTGGCGGGCTGTACAGAGAGCACCAGCACTACCGCCTCCCTGCCCAGGAATCGCCCGCCGCCCTTCAACCGGACCATTTCTTGGTACGACGACTATACGATGAGTTCCCAGGCCTGCTGGCGCACCAGAACCCCGCTGCCGAACTGCCCCAGCGTGTTCTGACGCGCAGGCCGAATCCGATCGACTGACCTCTGAGCAAAAAAAAACGCGGCCCGGACTCACGAGGAGCGCCGGGCCGCGGGCCAGGCTATCGCGATAGGTCCGGTCGTATCGGGGGCGACCGGGTGCCTGCGCTGGGGGTCGCGATAGCCTCGCCAAGCTCGGTTGCGAGCAGCTGCAGATGTGAAGTTACACGGCCGGTTGCAGAGATTCCTGCGAGGCCGTCCATGAATTTTCCCTCATGTTCGACAACCTTATCCGATGAACCTGAGATAATCACACAGCCCGGAACATGCAGGCGGCGCGCTTGATTTGGGAATGGGCCGGATCGGAAAGATAGGGTCTAGGCGGCGGCCAGCCGGCGTCCCGTCAGCCGCTCCAGAACCTTGAGAGGTGCGAGCTCCGGATGGCGCTGGGCCGCGACGGGAAGGTAGAAGGTCTGCTCCAGGGCATTGCGTCCGGCGAGCGCCGCATGGGGCACCTGGTCCGTAAAGACCAGCCAGACGCTGGTCCCGAAAGCGATCTCGCGCCGGGGCGAGCTCGCCTGATACCGGGCGTCCGCCTTGGCCATGTCATGCAACTGGAGCATGTAGTGGTCATAAGGGCTGCGCAGGCTGCGGGTTGCTCGCACGGCCCTCAGCAGGGCGGCCGAGCCGGGAAGCGGCGGGCGGATGCGGGGCAGATAGGCGGCGGCGACCTGCTCGAAGCGCTCCCCGGTACGCCAGTGTCGAGGATGCCCCTCGGGATCGACATTGGCGAAGATTCGGAGAATCCGCTTTCCCCCTGTCGGAGTCGAAGGAAAGGCATCGGTATGGAGCCGGGTGTCGTCGGAGCGCCAGGAGGAGGGTGGCCGGCCGGCAATCTCGACGGGCCGGAAGGAGGTCCGGCCGGTCTCAAGGCGAGCCCCATAGGAGGGGGCGATCCCCAGCATCAACCCGCGCGTCAGCTCCCGGAATCGGCTCATCATGCCGGTCAGCTGGTCGACCGGTGCATTGGCGGCATCGACACCGCTCAGCCGGCCGCTGGCTGGGTCGAAGCTGATATTCTTCGCTCCGACCACGGTAAGGCCGCGGGCGGCCAGTGCGCGCTCCTCGGGCTGAAGCTCGAAGACGAGCTTGGGGAAGTGCACCACGGCACCCTGCTCCAGGGCGTCGGCGGCGGCTTCTGGCCAGGGGCCGTTCCAGCCGGCCGTCTCGAAGGCGAGGAGGGGGACGAGATCGCTCATGGGCGCCAGCATACACCGGATCCCGGGCGGCTTGCATTCGGGAGGTCCGCTCGCCATCCTGCGAGCTCCTCTGAAGGTTGAAGCGCTTGGCCATCCGCGTCGGACTCTTCGTCACCTGCCTCGTCGATCTCTTTCGTCCCAGCGTGGGTCTGGCCGCGGCCAAGCTCCTGGAGGAGGCGGGCTGCATCGTCGAGGCGCCCTCGGCTCAGACCTGCTGCGGCCAGCCGGCCTACAACTCAGGCGATCGCAAGACCGCCCAGGCCATCGCCCGCCAGGTGGTGGATCTCTTCGAAGGCTTCGATCATGTGGTGGCGCCGAGCGGCTCCTGCGGCGGCATGCTGCGGGTGCATTTTCCCGAGCTGCTGGCCGATGACCCGCGCTACGCCGCCCGGGCGCAGGCGCTGGCGGCAAAGAGCCATGAGCTCGTCGCCTTCCTGGTGGATGTGCTGGGACGCGAGCGCGTGGCAGCGCGCTTTCCCGGGCTGGTGACCTATCACGACTCCTGCTCGGGCCTGCGGGAGCTGGGGGTCAAAGCCCAGCCGCGGCGACTGCTGAAGAGCGTCGAGGGGCTGGAGCTCAAGGAGCTGCCGAGTGCCGAGATCTGCTGTGGTTTCGGTGGCACCTTCTGCATCAAATATCCGGAGATCTCCGACCGCCTCGTCTCCGAGAAGGCCGAGGACATCGAAAAGACCGGTGCCTCCACACTGCTTGCCGGCGATCTCGGCTGCCTGTTGAACATGGCCGGCAAGCTCGGCCGGCGCGGGGCGAAGGTGAGGGCGCGCCATGTCGCCGAGGTGCTGGCCGGCATGGCCGAAGGCCCGGCTATCGGCGAGGGGAGCGGCGAAGGATGAGCGCCATCGCCTCCGACTCCCCCCATCTGGATTCCCTTCACTTCAAGGACAACGCGAAGCTAGCGCTGGCCGATGCCAATCTGCAGAAGGCGCTTGCAGGGATGGACGATACCTTCGTCGCCTATCGTGCCCGCGCCGTCGAGCGGTTGCCGGAGTTCGAGGCCCTGCGGGATGCGGCGAAGGCCATCAAGGATCATGCGCTGGCCAATCTCGACTTCTATCTCCAGCGCTTCGCCGACAAGGTCGAGGCCGGCGGCGGGCATGTGCATTGGTGCGTCGATGCCGATGCGGCGCGGGCGGCGGTGCTCGCAATCTGCCGGCGCGTGGGCGCCCGCACGGCCACGAAGGGCAAGACCATGATCGGCGAGGAGATCGCCATCAATGATCACCTTCAGGCCAACGGCATCGAGCCGGTCGAGACCGACCTCGGCGAATACATCATCCAGCTCCGCCACGAGACTCCGAGCCATATCATCGCACCGGCGATCCATCTGACGGTGGAGCAGGTGGGCGAGACCTTCCGCGAGGCCCATCGGGATCTCGATCCCAAGCGCCCCCTCGTCGATCCCGGCGACATGCTGACGGAGGCCCGCGCCAAGCTGCGCAAGCGCTTTCTGGCCGCCGATGTCGGCATCACCGGCGCCAATTTCCTCATCGCCGAGACCGGCAGCACGGTCATCGTCACCAATGAGGGCAATGGCGATCTGACCCAGATCCTGCCCAAGGTGCATATCGTCATCGCCAGCATCGAGAAGATCGTGCCGACTCTCGCCGATGCCTCGACCATCCTGCGCGTGCTCGCGCGCTCGGCGACGGGGCAGGAGATGTCGGTCTACACCACCTTCTCGACCGGTCCGCGCCGAGCGGGCGATCTCGACGGTCCGGAAGAGTTTCATGTCGTGCTGCTGGACAATGGCCGGACAGCGCTGCTAGGGACAGAGTTCGAATCGATGCTGCGCTGCATCCGTTGCGGTGCCTGCCTCGATCATTGCCCGGTCTATCAGAAGGTCGGTGGCCATGCCTATGGCTGGGTCTATTCCGGCCCGATGGGCGCGGTGCTGACGCCGGGCCTGCTGGGCATCGAAAAGGCCACGCCGCTGCCCGGTGCCTCGACCTTCTGCGGACGCTGCGAGAGCGTCTGCCCGATGCGCATCCCCCTGCCGAACATGCTGCGCCACTGGCGCGAGCGCGAGTTCGAGCGCCATCTGACGCCGGCGCGCTACCGCAGCGGCATGGCGCTCTGGGGCTTCTTCGCCCGGCGCCCGCGGCTCTATCGCCTTGGCGCGGGGGTCGCCGCCCGCCTGCTGGGGGCGCTGGGAGGCCGGCGCGGCGCCTTCCGCTCCCTGCCGCTGGCCAAGGGCTGGACCGCCCACCGCGACATGCCGGCCCCGCAGGGGCGGAGCTTCCACCAGCTCTGGGCGGCGAGGAAGCGATGAGCCGCGAGCGGATCCTGGGCAATATCCGCCAGGCTCTGAAGCGGTCTTCGCCGCTGGATACCGTGCCCTTGGAGACGCGGCTGAACGACGCTCCCACGGGGCCGATCCCCGCCCGTGGCCAGCTTCCGCGCGACCAGCGCACCGAGCTCTTCATCGAGATGGCGAAGCGCGCGGTCGCAAGCGTGGCGCGGGTCGCAAGCGCTGCGGAGGTCCCGGCCGCGGTGGCAGAGTACCTCGCCCGCGAGAATCTGCCGGCGCGGCTCAAGCTCGCCCCCGATCCGGCGCTCACCGGTCTGCCATGGGAGAGCCGGCCGCTGATCGAGGTCTCGACTGGCGCCAGCGCCGGCGATGATCCGGTCTCCCTCTGCCATGCCGAGGCGGGGATCGCCGAGACCGGAACGCTGATGCTGGCCTCGGGGCCAAAAAGTCCCAGCACCCTCAACTTCCTGCCGGAGACCGAGATCGTGCTGCTTCCGGCCGATCGAGTCGTCGGTGGTCTGGAAGAGGCCTGGAGCCTGCTGCGCAGCCGCCTGCAGGCGGGAGACATGCCGCGCACGGTGAACTTCATCACCGGCCCCTCGCGCAGCGCCGATATCGGCCAGAAGATCCAGCTCGGCGCCCATGGGCCACGACGGCTTCACATCATCGTCGTCGGGGAGTGAGCTTCGGCGGCCGATCTCGTCTTCCAATGCAGAAGTCGTGGGCGCGGCGAGCTTCTACCAGTACCGCACCGGCCCGGTGTCCACATGGACGAAATCGGAGGCGGGATACATGCCCACCCCGCCGGCCTTCATCGCCAGGGCGGTGGCGTGCAGCCGGCGGAGCGGCACATCACGCAGCCGGATGTCGATTGCCTTCGCCTTGATGTGATAGCTGTTCTGGGCCACGCCATCGCTGTGGGCGCGCAGCATGGCGTTGGTGGCCGCGGAGCGATAGGCGGAGATAATCTCGAAGGGCGCCTGGCTTCCGGTACGCCGGTGCAGTTCGACCAGCAGGTCGAGGAGCCTGCGATCGATGATGCGCTCCTCGCCGCTGATGAAATCGCGCAGGATGTAGTCGATATGGGATAGCGCGCCGGGCACATAGCGGCCCCGCTCCCAATATGTCGCGCTCAAGGTCTCGCCGGTATGGGTGTGATAGAAGGCGAGGCGCCGGGGCAGAGTGGCTGCGAATGCCGCGGGGGTGAGGGCAGCGCCGGCCACCACGAGGCCGAGGCCGAGAAAATAACGACGGCTGCAGGGCGCCGTGCTGGCGCGTTTGGACTCCATCTTTTGCGTCCCCCACATGGGTTGTCGAACGGTGGATGCGTTCCCCTTTCGGCGACGCCGATTCGCATCACGCCCTGGCACCTTGAAACACCGGCCGCGTCCCTGTCAACCAATCAGAGGCTGCGCCGGTAGAAGCTTTTTCCCTTTGTCGATCGCCGTGCTAAGTACTTGGCGGACCCCCCTCACCAGGCAGCTGCGCATTCCCGTGCCTCTATTCCTCGGCCTCGACACCGGCGGCACCTACACCGACGCTGTGCTCTTCGATCCCGACCAGGGCGTGCTCACCGCCGCCAAATCCCTGACCACGAAGTATGACCTCTCGATCGGCCTCGCCGGCGCGATGTCAGGCGTTCTGGCGCAGGCGGAAGGCGAGATCGCCATGGTGGGCCTCTCCACCACCCTTGCCACCAACGCCATCGTCGAGGGCCATGCGAGCCCCATCTGCCTGCTGCTCGCGGGCTACGAGCCCGCGGCACTCGACCGCGCCGGTCTGCGCCAGGCGCTGGGCGGCGATCCAGTGGTCTTCATCGCCGGTGGCCATGGGCCGACGGGCGACGAGCAGCACGCCCTCGATCTCGCGGCGGCGGCGGCCGCCATTAAGCTGCATGCGCCGAAGATCGCGGCCTTCGCCGTCTCGGCCATGTTTTCGGTCCGCAACCCGGCCCATGAGATCGCGCTGCGCAAGCTGGTGCGCGAGCTGACCGATCTTCCGGTGAGCTGTGGTCATGAGCTGACCTCCAAGCTCGATGCGCCGCGTCGCGCGCTCACCTGCGCGCTCAATGCCCGGCTCATCCCGCAGCTCCAGCAGCTCATCCGCGCGGTGGCGGGTCTGCTGACGGTGCGCGGCATCAAGGCGCCGCTCATGGTGGTGAAGGGCGACGGCTCGCTGATCGAGGCGTCGGTTGCCATGGAATGCCCGGTAGAGACGATCCTCTCGGGCCCGGCGGCGAGCGTTGTCGGTGCGCGATATCTCTCGGGCGAGGAAGATGTCTTCGTCTCCGATATGGGTGGCACCACCACCGACATCGCACTTCTCTCCGGTGGGCGCCCGGTGCTCAACCGCGACGGCGCCACGGTGGGCGGCTTCCGCACCATGGTGGAGGCGGTGGGGGTCCATACCTTCGCCCTCGGCGGCGACAGCGAGGTGCGCCTTGACGAGGAGGGGCTCGTCGTCGGTCCACGCCGCGTCATGCCCCTGAGCCTTCTCTGCCACCAGCATCCCGCCACCCTCGCGATCCTGCGCCAGCACCAGGAGAGCGAAGAGCCGGTGGCGCATCGCGGGCAGTTCGCGCTCCGCCAACGGCCACTGGATGCAGGCGAGATGAGCCTCAATCCGACCCAGGCCCTGCTCTGGTCGAAGCTGGGGGAGGGGCCGCAGGCCCTCGCCCAGCTCATCACCGGCGCGGGCGCGCTCAGGGCGCTCGGCCGGCTGGTCGATCGCGGCCTCGTGCTCATGTCCGGATTCACCCCCAGCGATGCGGCCCATATCCTGGGCTTCCAGCAGGGCTGGTCGGCGGAGGCCGCGCATCTCGGGGCGAAGATCTTCCTCAGCCGCGACCGTCAGGGCGACTGGCATAAGCCGGCCGATACCGAGGGATTCGCCCGCCAGGTCCGCGAACAGGTGATCCGCCAGACCGGCGAGGTGATCTTCGCTGCGGCTATTTCGGAGGAGGAGGGGCTGGAGCGGCGCGACTGGGGCAAGCTCGGCCGGCGGATGATCGACCGCTCGCTTGCCGGTGAAGCGGCTGCGCCCTCGCTGGTCCGCACGCAGCTCACGCTCATGCGCCCGCTGGTTGCCATCGGCGCTCCGGTTGCGAGCTATTATCCGGAGGTGGCCGAGCGGCTGAATACGCGGCTGGTCATTCCACCCAATGCCGGCGTCACCAATGCGGTGGGGGCGGTGGCGAGCGGGGTGGTGCAGACCGTGGAGGCCCTCATCACCCAGCCGAGCGAGGGCCGCTTCCGCCTGCATCTGCCCAGTGCCGTGGAGGACTTCACCGATCTCGCCGCCGCCGCGGCCCGCGCGACAGCGGCCGTCGAGGCACAGGCCACGACCCAGGCGGAACGCGCCGGCGCCGGCGAGGTCCAGCTCTCTGTCAGCCGTAAGGACAAGGCGGTGCGCGAGCGCGGCGGCTTCGAGATCTTCATCGAGAGCCGGATCACCGCGACCGCCTTCGGAAGGCCGCGCGCGGCGATCTAGCTGCGAAACAAAGCCGAGAGCTCGCCCGTTTTCGCTCTCCCGCGCTTTGAAGCGGGAGAAGGACTTCAGGCAGCGATCTTCAGATCGTCGGGGCTGAATGCCGAAGCGGGTCCTCAGGCCTTCATGCCCTTTCGGGGTCACAAGGATGGCGCGGTTGATCTTGCCCTGCTCGATCCAGCCGAGCTCGAAGCAACGGGTGGCGAGCGCCGCGCCCACGGATCCCGCGAGATGCGGACGGCGCTCGCTCCAGTCGAGGCAGGGACGGCAGAACTGGCGCTTCCTGCGCTCGAGATCGGCGAGATCGATGCGAAGCTCGGAGAAGAGCTTCTCACCTTCCGGCGTCACCATGCCGCCTTCATCGGAGAGAATGATGCAGTCCCGCGCAATCAGGGCGTCGGCCAGCGCCACGCCCAGCCTCCCGGCCAGATGATCGTAGCAGAGCCGCCCGGCCTTGAGCGCATCGTCGATCTTGGAGGCCGGGCGGTAGCGGCTTGGTCCCTGGGTTGCAATCAGGGCCGAGATGCTTTCCAGCATCCGCGCGACTGCCGGGGAGGAGAGCCGGTAATAGCGATGCCGGCCCTGCCGCGTCACCGTGATGAGATGCGACTCGGTCAGCTTGGCGAGATGCTCGCTGGCCGTCGGCGCCGTGACCCGTGCGATCCAGGCAAGCTCGCCCGCCGTCAGGGCGCGGCCCGCCATCAGCGCATGGAGCATGTTCGCCCGCGCCACATCCCCGATGAGCGCGCCGATCTCCGCGACCGCGATGTTCGAAACCATGTTGGACATGGGGCCCATGATACGCCCCAGCCGGCCTCCGAAAGAGGGGAATCGCTTCGGGCGGGACCGAAGCGATCGGCCGTGATAGCGGGGATCCGCGACCCCACTTTGGGTTCATGGAACAGAGCAATCAGACAGCGATCGGCGCCACGCTGTGGCCCAGGATCCGGCTTGCCCGGCTGAAAAGCTGGCTCCATCTCTGCGGGCAGCGCCGCCGCCAGCGGTGGGCACTGGCGGCCCTCAGCGACCATCAGCTCCGCGATCTCGGGCTCACCCGCGAGGAGGTGCTTCTCGAAGCCAGGCGGCCGCCCTGGCGCTGAGCTAGGCCGAGGGCCCGAATGACTCGATGCGCCGGATCATGGCGCTTGCCAGCGTCGCCGGATCGAGGGCCTCGCTGCGCCGGCCGCGCATGATGACGAAGAGTCCGAGCAGGCTCGCCACCACGGT
This sequence comes from Dongiaceae bacterium, assembly GCA_036270995.1. GTDB lineage: Bacteria > Pseudomonadota > Alphaproteobacteria > Dongiales > Dongiaceae > DASXQK01. Next base: position 9,837 of record DATBBO010000350.1, read on the forward strand.
CTGGACCACGAG
>DATBBO010000351.1:0-1689 GCA_036270995.1 Dongiaceae bacterium
CCAGGCTGGCGGCGAAATCCAGGCTGACGATGCTGTGGACGGAGACGACCAGAGGAAGGGCGAGCGCCGCCATGTAGCGGTAGAAGCGCTCGTGAATCTCCCAATGCCGTGCCGAACCGCGCCATCCGAGCGCGAACGCGCCATAGATCCGCCGCACGCCCCGATGCGAGGCGCGGTCGCGCAGCGTGGCGAGATCCGGAACCAGCCCGGCATACCAGAACAGGGTGGAGAAGAGGATATAGGTGCCCACCGCCCAGAAGTCCCAGACCAGGGCGCTCCGCCATTGCGGCCAGACCCCCTGGACATTGGGATAGGGGATGATCCAGTAGAGGTAATAGGGCCGGCCCAGATGGAAGATCGGGAAGAGGCCCGCCAGCGAGGCCGCGAACAGCGTCATGGTCTCGGCGAAGCGATTGAGGGAGGCACGCCACTTCTGCCGGGTCAGCAGCAGCAGTGCTGATATCAGGGTGCCGGCGTGACCGATGCCAAGCCACCAGACGTAATTGGCGATGGGGAATCCCCAGACGACCGTCGTGTTGTTGCCGAAGATCCCGATCCCATGGGTGAAGAGCCAGGTCGCTGTCACGACCATCAGCAAGGTGAATGCGCCGGAGACGCCGAAGGCGGTCCACCAGCGCCAGCTATGGCTCGGCGCGAGGATCGGCGCGCAGATGGTCCGGTTGATCGATTCGAGGCTCTTCACCCGGGGATCGATCCATCGCTCCTCCTCCCTGGGGGCCCCCGTCTTCCGGTTCGCCGTCATCCGGTCTCGTCCCCGCCGTCATAGACGCGCTTCAAATAGGTCGTGCGGGGTCGCGTATTGAGCTCGGCCAGCAGGGTGAAATGCCGCGCCGAACCGCGCAGCCGCGAGACATCGGAGGTCTCGGAATTGAGATCGCCGAAATGAATGGCGCGGGTCGGGCAGGCCGCCTGGCAGGCCGTCACGATCTCGCCTTCCCGGACCTCCCGGCCTTCCTTCTCGGCGTCACGCCGGCCGCGAACGATGCGTTGGAGGCAGTAATTGCATTTCTCCATCACGCCGCGGCCGCGGGTCGAGACGTCGGGGTTGTGCTGGGCCTTGAGCGCCGGGGCCTGCCCGCCATAGGCCTGGCCATCGGCATAGGCGAACCAGTTGAACCGGCGCACCTTGTAGGGGCAGTTCGCTTCGCAGAAGCGGGTGCCGATGCAGCGGTTATAAACCTGGACGTTCAGGCCCTGATGATCGTGGACCGAAGCCTCCACGGGGCAAACGGGCTCGCAGGGCGCGAGCTCGCAATGCATGCAGGGCACGGGCTGGAAGCCGCGCCTGGTGGCATCGCCATTGCCGAGGACATAGCCGTCGACGCGCAGCCAATGCATGTCTCGGCCCCAGGCGATCTCCTCCGGGCCCACGATCGGCACGCTGTTCTCCGCCTGGCAGGCGACGACGCAGGCATTGCAACCGATGCAGGCATCGGTATCCACGACCATGGCCCAGGCGTATTCGCCCCTTGCCGGGATGGCGAGGAAGCTCGGCGGCGGTGACGAATTCTCCTCCTCCGTCGGCCGCGATTCCGAAGGGCTTGCGATGGGGAAAAGCTCTTCCGTCCGGCCCGCCAGCCGCGTATGGCCTTGGGTGGAGCGGAAGGCGACCGCGCCGGAGCCCCGGGCGAGACTGATCACCGGCTCGAGCCGCGCGAAGGGCTTCGA
>DATBBO010000352.1:0-3889 GCA_036270995.1 Dongiaceae bacterium
ATGCGGTGCCGGTCGAGCTCCTCGGCTTTCTGCGGCGTGCCGTATTTCTTGAGATACTCGGGCGCGGCGTAGATGTGATAGCGCACGGTGAGCAGGTGACGCTGCACCAGGTCAGGCTGCCGGGGCGCCGACATGCGGATCGCCACGTCCGCCTCGCGCATGGAAAGGTCGAGCTCGCCGTCGTCCACGATGACGCTGAGCTGGATCTCCGGGTAGAGCTCGAGGAACTCGCGGATGCGCGGCACCAGCCAGCCGGTGCCAAACGCCACGGTGGTGGTCACCTTGAGCGGCCCGCGCGGCCGGTCTTTCGATTCCGAGAGCATGGCCTCGGTCATCGCGAGCTTCGCGAACACCTCGCGCGCGGTGCGATAAAGAAGGTCGCCCTGCTCGGTCAGGATCAGGCCACGGGCGTGCCGGTGGAACAGCGGCACCGAGAGGCTCTCCTCGAGCGCGCTGATCTGGCGGCTCACCGCCGACTGGCTCAGGTTCAGCGCCTCGCCCGCATGGGTGAAGCTGCCGGCCTCGGCCACGGCATGGAAGATGCGCAGCTTATCCCAGTCCATCAGCGGCTATCCACGGATCTGCCGACCATCAGGCAGCCACGACGGCCGCTTCGCTCGTCTCCTCGGCCGGAAGCGAACCCAGGAAGCGCTCGGCCTCCAGGGCGGCCATGCAGCCCATGCCGGCGGCCGTCACCGCCTGGCGGAAAATCTTGTCCTTGACGTCGCCGGCAGCGAACACGCCAGGGATCGCGGTGGCCGTACTGTCGGACCGGGTCAGGATGTAGCCCTCGCTATCGAGCTCGAGCTGGCCCCGGAAGATCTCCGTCGCCGGCACATGGCCGATGGCGACGAAGAGCCCCTCCACGGAAAGCGTGGAGATCGCGCCGGTCTTCACATTGCGCAGCCTGAGCCCCGCCACGCCCGGCGGATCGCCCGCGCCCAGCACCTCCTCGACGACGCTGTTCCATATGACCGAGATCTTCGGATTGCGGAACAGCCGCTCCTGCATGATCTTCTCGGCCCGGAAGCTGTCGCGGCGATGGATCAGCGTCACCTTGCTGGCGTGATGGGTGAGATAGATCGCCTCCTCGACGGCGGTATTGCCGCCGCCCACCACGGCGACTTCCCTGCCGCGGAAGAAGAAGCCATCACAGGTCGCGCAGGCCGAGACGCCGGCGCCGCGCAGATGCTGCTCGCTGGGCAGGCCGAGCCAGCGCGCCTGCGCGCCGGTGGCGATGATGACGGCATCAGCGACATAGAGGTCGCCGCTGTCGCCGCGGGCCTCGAAGGGGCGGCGATGGAGATCGATGGAGGTGATGGTATCGGTGAACATGCGGGTGCCCACATGCTCGGCCTGGGCCTGCATCTGCTCCATCAGCCAGGGGCCCTGGATCACATCGGCGAAGCCGGGGTAGTTCTCGACATCGGTCGTCGTGGTCATCTGGCCGCCGGCCGGGATGCCCTGGACAAGCATTGGCTGCAGGCTGGCCCGGGCCGCATAGATCGCGGCGGTATAGCCGGCAGGCCCGGACCCGATGATCAGAACCCGGCTACGGTGCTTGTCGCTCATTTGGTGATTCCCCGTCTGCTTGCCTACAAAATAGAGACGCGGTCCCGGCCGTACAAGATAGGGCGCCCAAGAGGGCGAATGCGGTCTGGTGGAGAGGCTTTGCATCGGCCGTTTCGCGTAATATAATTACCCAGTTCCCCGAGGGCGGAGGCGTTTCATGCGTCGGGTGAAGCTCGATCGCATTGACCGGCGCATCCTGCACGATCTGCAGGCCGACGGTCGCATGACCAATGTGGAGCTGGCACGGCGGGCGGGCATTTCGGCGCCGCCGTGCCTGCGCCGCGTCCGCGCCTTGGAGAAGGCCGGGCTGATCAAAGGCTATCATGCCGAGGTCAATGCCGAGGCCCTGGGCTTCGCCGTGACCATCTTCGCCCAGGTCGGTCTCTCCAGCCAGGCGGAGCCGGATCTGAAGGCCTTCGAGGCGCTGATGGCCTCATACCCCGAGGTCCGCGAATGCCACATGCTGGCGGGCGAGGCGGACTTCCTGCTCCGCATCGTCGCCACCGACTGGGATGCCTATCAGCGATTCCTGACGACGCGGCTGACGCCGGCGCCCAATGTCAGCCATGTGAAATCGGCCCTCGCGATCCGCACCAGCAAATCGGAGCCCGGCGTGCCGATCGACGCCGATCCTCTGCCTAACGCTTCTTCCTGAGCTGCTCCACCTCGGCTTCGAGCTCGGCGATGCGGGCCAGCATCGCCGCACTCGCCGCCTCGACATCGGCGAGGCCGAAGAGCTGGGGTATGTGCTGCGGGCAGTTCAGGTCCCAGGCCGCGACCTCGAAGATGATGGCGCGCGTCGCCGCCCGGTTGAGCTTCGCCGTCTGCAGGCGCTCGATCAGTGCTTCGTTCTCGGCATTGTCCGCTTCGACGAAGCGCGCCTCGCCCCAGATCTTCACGCGGCGGCGGTTGGCCCAATCCATCAGGAAGAGGAGGGCCTTGGGATTCTCCGAGAGATTCCCGAGGGTGATGTATTGCCGATTGCCCTCGAGATCGACGAAGCCGAGACGGCGCTCATCGAGCACGGCGAGGAAGCCCGGCGGCCCGCCGCGATGCTGGATATAGGGCTGGCCCTCGCGGCTCCCCGTGGCCAGAAAGAAGCTGTCGCGCGCCGCGACGAACGCCGCGAGATCCGGCGTGATCCGGTCACGGCCGGTATCGATGGTTTCCAGATCGCGGTTGCGGGCGCGGGCGCCGAGGCGCTGCTGGGTCTGCTCGACCGCGGTGGTGAAGGCGAGGCGGGTGAAGCCTCGCTTCACTATTTGAACTGCACCTTGACGATCTCGTAGGACTTGGAGCCGCCCGGCGTCGAGACCTCCACGGTGTCGCCGACCTGCTTGCCGATGAGCGCGCGGGCCAGCGGCGAGGTGATGGAGAGGCGCTTGGTCTTGATGTCGGATTCGTCCTGGCCGACGATCTGATAGGCGGCCTTCTCGTCCGTATCCTCATCCACCAGGGTCACGGTGGCGCCGAACTTCACATGGCGGCCGGAGAGCTTGCTGACATCGATGACCTCGGCGCGGCTGATCTTGTCCTCGAGCTCGGCCAGGCGCCCCTCGATGAAGCTCTGGCGCTCGCGCGCGGCATGGTATTCGGCGTTCTCGGACAGATCGCCATGCTCCCGGGCCTCCGCGATGGCGCGGATGACGGCAGGACGCTCGACCGACCTCAAATGCCTCAGCTCCTCTTCCAGCCGGGCATAGCCATCCGCGGTCATCGGTATCTTCTGCATATTCACAATCGTTCTCCGTAGTCGCAGCTAAATGCCTGCAACAGCGCAAAAATTCTACGTCCGCGCTGCGCTCCGCAGCCCGGCCGTCAGTTCGGACCGTTAAAAGTAAGCCTGGAGGGGGGCGACTTCAAGCTCGCCGCTGGCCAGATCGGCGATGGCGGCGACGCTGGCCCGTGCACCGGGCACAGTCGTGTAGTAGGCGATGTTCCCCAGCAGAGCCGCCTGGCGGAGGCTGAAGCTGTCCGCCATCGCCTGGGAACCTTCGACCGTGTTGAAGATGAGCTGTACGGCTCCATCCTTCATGGCATCGACGATATGGGGCCGGCCCTCATGGACCTTGTTGATGCGCTCCACGGTGATGCCGCGGGCGGCGAGGTATTCCGCCGTGCCCACGGTTGCCAGCAGGCGGAAGCCAAGGCCGGCGAGCTTGCGGCAGGGCTCGACCATCGCCGCCTTGTCCTTGTCCTTGACCGAGACGAAGACGGTGCCCTTGCTCGGCAGGCGCAACCCCGCGCCGAGCTGTGACTTGGCGAAGGCGCGGGCGAAGCTGAAGTCGAGACCCATGACCTCCCCGGTGGACTTCAT
>DATBBO010000353.1:0-5727 GCA_036270995.1 Dongiaceae bacterium
GTGTGCGCCATCCGAAGCTGATCCGCGTGATCCGCCAGATGGAGGCCAATCTGGAGGAGCCGCTGGACCGCGGCCAGCTCGCCACCGCTGCCGGCCTCTCCACCCGTCAGCTGGAGCGCCTGTTCCGCAAATATCTGAACCGCTCGCCCGCGCGCTACTATGTCGAGCTGCGGCTGAACCGGGCGCGCCTGCTGCTGCTGCAGACCAACATGTCGGTGATCGACGTCGCGCTCGCCTGCGGTTTCGTCTCCGCCTCCCATTTTTCCAAATGCTACCGCGACTTCTTCGGCAAGACGCCGCGGCGCGAGCGCGGCCTGCCGCAGCTTCCCTTTGCCGCCGAGGATGGCGGCATCGCGCGCCGGATCTGATGTCGCCGACCGATATCAGCGTGTCACAGGCTACCGCTGTGCCGCGAACGGCCGAGGCCGTCGGCAGCTTCGTCCGGCGGCTCTATTTCATGGACAATCTCAGGGTCGCGCTCACGGTGCTGATCGTCCTGCAGCATTCGAGCTTCGCCTATGCGGCGGGAAGCTGGTGGTACTTCACCGATGCCAAGCAGGAGCCGCTGCTCTCGGCCTTCTTCGTCGTGAACCGCAGCTTCCGGATGAGCCTCTTCTTCCTCATCGCCGGCTACTTCATGCCCTTCGTCTTCGACCGGAAGGGTCCCGAGCAATATCTGAAGGATCGCTTCCGGCGGCTGGGAATTCCGCTGGTCTTCTTCCTGTTCTTCGTCTTCCCGCCGCTGATGTACGCCTACTACCTCAATTTCCGCAGCTACGGTTATATGAATTTCGCCAGCTACTACTGGTACATCTACTGGGGCTTCAATTATCAGCACGCCCCCGACTGGTCGGGGCCCAACTGGCCCGACCGCCAGCTCGGCCATCTCTGGTTCATCCAGATGCTGCTGCTCTATGCGATCGGCTATGCGCTCTGGCGCTGGATCCGGGAGAAGTTGCCGCTGCCGCGCTTGAAGGCGCCCCTGCCGCAGCCGGGACTCCTGGTGCTGGCGCCGGTGCTGATCCTGGTCGCCGCGGCCTCCTTCCTGGTCCGCCTGCACGACCCGATCTACCAGTGGCATGCCTATTTCAGGACCTTCCAGCTCCAGCCGGCGGACCTCCCTCGCGATCTCGCCTGCTTCACCCTCGGCGTGCTCGCCTATCGCAACAACTGGCTGCTCACCCTTCCCACCCGCATCGGCTATAGCTGGCTCGCCATCGGCATCTCAGGGGCGCTGGTCTTCATCGGCCTCGACCTCAGCGGCCATTCCTTCTTCAGCATGGGGGGCGACGATTTCAACGGCATCGTCTACCCGATCTGGGAGACGCTGACCTGCTTCGGCCTCTGCCTCGGCTTGCCGACGCTGTTCCGCGAATATCTCGACTTCCAGACGCCGTTCCTGCAGAAGCTCTCTCTCGCCAGCTATGGCGTCTATCTCTTTCACCTGCCCATGGTGGTGGCCCTGCAATACGCGCTGTCCGACGCACCCTGGCCGGCGGCGGTCAAGTTCCTGGTGGTAGCCGCCGTCGCCATTCCGGCGGCCTTCCTTTTCACCCTGATGCTGCGGCGCTCGCGCATGGTGCAACGGATCATCTGATTTTCCGAGTTGGGGGGATCTTGCCGCCGCAGATCGAGGTCGTCCGCGCCGACGGGTCGCTGATCCCCTTCGTCATGGCCTGCGAGCGCCGCCCTGGCTATGACTCCCTCGTCGGGCGCTGGGACGGGGCGAGTCATGGCGCTGCGCTTCGGGACGGACGCCATGCCTATTTCATCGGCCGGGTGGCGGGGGAGCCGATGGGATTCGCTATTCTCAGGGATTGGGCCTCGCCCGAGCGGGTCACCTTGCTGAAGCGGATTGCGGTCACCGAGCCCGGCAAAGGCTACGGACGGGCGCTGCTCGCCGGGATCGTCGACCGGGTCTTCGAGGAAACCGATGCCTCGCGCCTCTGGCTCGGGGTCTTTCCCGAGAACGGGGCTGCGCGGCGCGCCTATGAGGCCGTCGGCTTCCGGGCGGAGGGCATTGCCCGCGGCAGCGCCTTCTTTGGCGGCGCGCATCGCGACGAGCTGGTCATGTCGATCCTGCGGCCCGACTAGGCGGCGGGGAGGGCACCCTCATGAGCCCGCCGACCGGCAAGCTGCCCCATGATGGCCGCTGGCCCTTCTTCGTCCCTGGGCGCCGCTGCTCCTGGCGCTGACTCTCTTCAGCGTGGCGCTGACCGGGTTGACGCGTCAGGATGTGCCGTCGGGTTGATTGTCCAACAAATCGGGTAATGGGGGTAATTGTCATGACTAGGAGTGGATGCCGCGGGACGGGGTTCAGCGCCGTCCTCGTCTTGCTGATCGCCTTGCTAGCATTGCCGGCCGCATCGGCCCTCGCCGATCCGACGGTCGACTGGATCACCGGCCTGCCTCGGGAGCCGATCCACGTTGCCGCCTGGCCCGGCGGCAAGAAGGTCGCGGTCTGCTTCATCTTCGATGTCGAGGTTTGGGGCCACGGCCAGGGCCCGGATCTGCGCAGCGACAATGCGGGCCGCGATCCGGATGTCGTCGACGAAGGCTTCCGTCAATATGCCATCCATTGGGGCGTGCCGCGCGTGGCGCGGCTGTTCAAGGCCGAAGGCCTGCCGCTGAGCATCGCAATGAATGCCGAGTTTCCCGAGCAGGAGCCCCAGGTCTGGAGCCAGCTCCGCAGCCTGGTGCCGGACGCGCCGATCGTCGCCCATGGCCTCAACAACTCGAACCACCTGCTGCCGCTGGGCCAGGGTCTCGATGCCCAAGAGGCCTATATCCGCCGGACCCTCGACATCTTCCAGAAATATACCGGGGAGCGCCCGCGGGGCTGGTCGAGCCCGGCCGTCTATCCCAATGCCGATACATTTACAGCGAGTGCCGCCGCAGGCATCCGCTACTCCCTCGACGGGATGGATTCCGACGTGCTGTCGCGGCTCACGACCAAGGCAGGGCCGCTCATCCTCATGCCATATCCGCCGCAGACCGTCGATATGGGCCAGTATCTCGTCCGCTTCAAGCAAGCCAGCGATATGGAGCGGCTCTGGATCGACTATCTCGGCGAGCTCGCGCGGGAAGCCGAGGAGGATCCCAGCCGCGAGGCCACGATCATCACCATCGGCATCCACCCCTTCGTGATCGGCACCCCTGACGGTGCCGCGGCACTTCGCCGGGTGCTCGAGTATCTCAAGCAGCAGAAGCTGGTCTGGGTCACGGACACCGAGGCGGTGATGGCAGCGATCGGCGAGAAGCCCTGAGAGGAAGCCTGTTTCCCCCTCTCCCGCGCTTTTGAAGCGGGAGAGGGGGAGACCAGGTCGCCAGTCCGATCCTTAACTCGCGCGCCGCCAGGTCGCGGCCAGGAGGCCTGCGCCGATGAGAAAGGAGCCGCCGACGCGGTTCACCGCCCGTTGCACGGCGGGCTTGCGGATGGTCCGCCGTGCCGCCGAGGCGGCGATGCCGTAGATCGCGGCATTGACCGTCGCCAGCACCAGGAAGGTCGCCTCGAAGATGATCATCTGCGGGACAACGGGCCGCCCGGTGGCGAAGAACTGGGGCAGGAAGGCGATGAAGAAGACGATGCTCTTCGGATTGAGGGCGGTCACAACATAGGCATGGGCGAAGATGCGGCGGGGATTGGTCTCCGTCGGCGCCGAGACACCGAGAAGCGCCACCGGCGCCCGCCAGAGCTTGACCCCCATATAGACGAGATAGATGGCCCCGATGAGCTTGAGCGCGGTGAACAGGGTCGCCGAGGCGGCAAGAAAGGCGCCGAGCCCCAGCATAGAGGCAGTCATGGCGGTGAAATCGCCGAGCGCCACGCCGGCGACCGTCGCCGCCGCGGATTTGCGCCCGTGGCCGAGCGCATAGGAGATGACCAGCAGAACCGTCGGACCAGGTATGGCGACGAGGATCGCCGAGGCGAGCGCGAAGGCAAGCCAGTGCTCAAGCGGCATGTCAGTTCCCGTAAGTGAAGGGTTTCCGCGCGAAGAGCCGGCGCAGCATGGGCTCGAAGGCCGAGAAGGGCATGGTGTCGTAATCCGGATCGAAGGAGTTCTGGTCCCATTTCTCGCAGAAAGCGGCCGTGCGCTCGAACATCGGGTGGCCCCGGTAGCGCTCGCGTTCGTCACGGTCCATGCCGATATGGTGATAGTAGTAATAGCCCTGGAACACCGCGTGATGCTGGATCAGCCAGTGATTGTCCGCGCAGACATAGGGCCGGAGCACGGCGGCGCCGAGCTGGGCGTGGTTTTCCGGCGCCAGGGTGTCGCCGATATCGTGGAGGAGGGCGCAGACCACCGTCTCCTCATCGGCCCCGTCGCGGAAGGCCCGGCTCGCCGTCTGCAGCGAATGTTCGTAGCGGTCGACCTTGTAGCCGATCTTGTCGCCCGCCAGGCGGTTCAGCATGCCGATGACCTCATCGGGCAGGCGCTTTACCAATGGTTCATAAAGACGCGAGAGAAGCTGATACTCCTCGTAGGTCCCGTCGGCCATGCGCGTGAAATTGATAGATTCTTCCATTTGTTCCGCTCCTCTGTCGCGGCGCGCAGTCTATCGGCCGGTGGGGTTTGAATCTAGACTTCGAACAATTTACTATATTCCACCAGAAGTCGTTTCCGCCCGATGGGCCGCTTGCGACTCCCTCTCCTTGCCCCCGGGCGGCGGAAAGGAGTTCTCGCATGTACGTCGAAAATATCCTGAGGAACAAGGGTTCTGCCGTGGTGACCGCACGGCAGAACCAGACGCTGCAGCAGATCGCCAAACTCATCGCCGACCACCGGATCGGCGCTGTCGTGGTGGTCGATGCCGCGGGCGCTCCGCTGGGCATCGTCTCGGAGCGCGACATCGTCAACGCGCTTGCGGCCTCCGGGGCGGCGGCACTTGAGACACCGGCGGAGCGGGTCATGACCCGCAGCCTCATCACCTGCACCCGGGACAAGACCGCCGACGAGCTGCTGGCGATCATGACGGCAAGCCGCATCCGCCATCTGCCGGTGGTCGAGGATGGCAAGCTTCTCGGCATCGTCAGCATCGGCGATGTGGTGAAGCTGAAGCTCGATGAAGCGGCCACCGAGGTCGGACAGCTTCGCGAATACGTGATGGCCGGCCGCTAGGCCGCGTCACACGTCGTCAAGGCGCAGGATCGGCACCGGCGTGCCGGCGCGGAGCATGGGCGCGCGTGGCGGGCGGACGACGAGGCAGTCCGCCTGCTGCAGCAGGAACATCATCGAGCTGTCCTGCTTCTCGAACGGGGTCGCCACGAGGCGGCCCTCGAGATCGGTGGAGAGCCGCGAACGCAGGTAGTCCTGGCGGCTGTCGTTCTCGCCCAGATCGCGGCCGGCGATGGCGGTTCCCGAATCCTCGGTCACGGGCAGCCCCAGCATGATCCTGAGGGCCGGCCGCAGATAGACGACGGCGCAGACCAGGCTCGAAACCGGATTGCCCGGAAGGCCCAGGACCGGCGTGGCGCCGATACGTCCGAACATCAAGGGCTTCCCCGGCCGCATGGCGATCTTCCAGAAGTCGAGCGCCATGCCCTCCTCGCCCAGCACGCTCTGGACGAGGTCATGGTCGCCTACGGAGGCGCCGCCGGTGGTGACCAGCAGATCTGCACCGGCCGCACCGCCGATCAGGCGGTGCAGCGCCTCGCGGTCGTCGGGGGCGATGCCGAGATCGAGAGGCTCGGCGCCGGCCAGGCGCAGGAACGCGGCGAGGCCCTGG
>DATBBO010000354.1:0-6557 GCA_036270995.1 Dongiaceae bacterium
TGCGCTCGATCAGGTCGGGCGGAAAGACCTGACAAGAGCCAGCAAGACTAGGCCTTCCGCCGGGATGACGGATGGGGTTTGTCCAGCGCTAATGCCCGCGCCTTGTGCGGTGGCGGCCCCAGAGGAGAAAGCCCAGCCCGATCAGCAGGGCGGCGATGACCAGGAAGGCGATGATGCGGAAGGGGCCGAAGAAGGCGCCGAGGATCAGGTCGACCAGCATCAGCAGCAGGTTGTAGGCCTTGGCCGTGTATTGAACGAAGTCCAAGGAACGACCTCGGCCGGCTGGCGGAACTACTGGCTTGGCGCGCGACCGGCGAACTCTGCCTCGAGCTCCTCCTCCAGGCGGACCAGGTCCTCGGGCAAGGGCATGCCGGTGGACCGGATCTCGTTCAGCCGCTCGCGGAGCTGCTGGTAGAGTTCATGCTTGTCCTCGGGCTGATTCTCCATCTGCGTCACCAGCAGCGAGATCTGGGCCAGGAGGTTCTCGAACGCCATTCCAGGCACTCCTCTGATCGGGCCTGCGGCGATCCCCCCAGGCCTTCAGGCAGGTTACTGCATGTCACAGCCCCCCGCCATGTCTGTCCGGCAAGCCCAATGGGCTGGAAGCCGGTCGCGGGAGGCACTATGTTTGAGCGCAAAGGGCACGGATCCACCGCGAATCGCCCTCGCGGCGGCCCCGGCACTGCGGCTGAAAACGAGGCGCGCGATGAGTTCTGGCTGGGTCACGGGATTGGCCATCTGGGGAGCGGCGCTGAGCACGGTGCTGGCCTGGAGCCGGTTCCTGCCGCGCCCGAAGATCATCCTGGCGCCCTGGCCGGCAGAACGGCCCCAGCCCACCCAGCTGGAGATGCGGGTCGTTAATAGCAGCTCCTGGCCGATCGAGATCTACCGGGTGAAGCGGGTGCGCCTCTCGGGCAAGCCCATCGAGTTCGTCGCCAACACCGATCCGGAGATGCCCCTCTCGAACTGGTTCGACTGGGATGAGTCCGGTGACCTCTACCTCTATGTCCCACCCCATGGCCGCGGCAGCATCTTCATGCGCGGACTCGACAGCGACAGTCGCAGCCTTCTGATCTTCATGTGGCATTCCGGCCCCATCCTGCCCGTGCGCAATCCCCTCTGGGTCTATGTCTCGGGCCGCCATGCCGAGCGGGTGAGCCGGCACGGCCAGCGCCAGAGGCGATTGGCGGTCAAAGGCTGAAGATCATGGGTGTGGGGGGCGTCAGTCGGGGCGACCTTTTGGAGCCCCTACGAAATTCGGCCACTGGCATGGGTACCCGCGGCCGGCCCCTGCCGGCCTTTATTTTCTTTGCCCTGTTGCTTTGCGCTGCCCTGCCGGCCTGGGCGCAGCAGGATGGCGCGGCTGGCGCGCCGCCGCCGGCAACAAGCCCGGCGAGCGTCGCGGCACCGGCCGCACCCGCCAGCCCACCCGCCCAGCCTCAGACCGCGGTCGCCGCGAGCCTCGCCAGCCGCCTGGCGGGGGCGGGCGACAGTCTGGTCGTCGACGGGCAGAGCCTGCCGGGGGAGGTCCTGCGCGATTCCTATGCCACAACGGGCTATGGCCCGATCTGGACCAATGACCAGGGCCTGGGACCGGCGGGCGCCCTCTTGATCGATCAGCTGAATGCCGCCCATGGGGCGGGCATGAGCATGATCGATCCGCTGCTGGCGGCGATCGCGGCGCGCGCCGGCGCCAAGTCTCCGGACGACCTCGCCAGCCTCGAGCTGTTGCTGAGCGGCGCCCTGCTGGCTGCCGAGGCCGATTCCGGCGATCTGGCGCCGCCGGCTCTCCTGGCCGCGGCGCGCCAGGGCGACACCCGCAGCTTTGTCGCCGTCCACCTGCCTTCCACCTTCTTCTACTGGCAGCTACGCCAGGCCCTGCCGCTCTACCGCCAGTATGTCGCCGGCGGCGGCTGGCCGACGGTGCCAGCGGGCCCCAAGCTCGAGAAGGGGATGAGCGACCCACGGGTGGCCGCTTTGGGCCAGCGTCTCTTGGTCACGGGGGAGCTGGCGGCGCTGGGCAGCAACCCCCAGCTCTTCGACGACAACCTGGCGGCGGCGCTGCGCAAGTTCCAGGCCAGCCACGGCCTCGACACGGACGGAAAGGTGGGGGCCCAGACCCTGGCGCAGCTCAACGTCTCCGCCGATGACAGGCTGAGCACGATCCTCCTCAACCTCGATCGCTTCCGGCAGCTCGCACCGAGCATGGGGCCCCGTTACCTTTATGTGAACGTCGCCGGGATGGAGCTCTTCCTGGTGGAGCAGGGGAAGGTCACCTTCCACAACCGGGTCATCGTCGGCCGGGTGGATCGCAAGACGCCGCTGCTCCAAAGCGTCATCCACCGGATCGACTTCAACCCGACCTGGGTGGTGCCGCCCAAGATCGCGCGCATCGACATGCTGAACCATCTGCGCCAGGACCCGAACTATTTCCAGACCCACAATGTCCGGGTCTATGACGGCTGGTCGGCGGATGCCCATGAGATCGACGCCAGCAGCATCGAGTGGAGTCAGTACAGCGCCAACAACATGCCCTTCGTGCTGCGCCAGGATCCGGGACCTGAAAACGCGCTTGGCCCGGTCAAGTTCGACTTCGCGAATGACTACGCGGTCTATATCCATGGCACGCCGCTGAAATCGCTGTTCGCCCTCGGCTCGCGCGCCCTCAGCTCCGGCTGCGTGCGCATGGAGCAGCCGGTGGATATGGCAGCCTATCTCCTGCGCAACGACCCGAACTGGCCGCGCAGCCGGATCGACGATGTCGTGCGCAAGGCGACGACCATCTCGGCGCCCGTCGCGGCCTTGCCGGTGATGCTCACCTACCAGACGGCCTGGGTGGATGCCGATGGCACGGTCCAGTTCAGGGCCGACATCTACAGGCTCGACAATATCGCGGTCTATGCCAGCGCGAGCGTGAGCCCGCCGAGCGCAGCCGCGGGCGGCGGCGTGCCGGCGGGCAACAATGGCGCCGGAATCGGCGGAAAGAAGGGCTGATCCGAGCGCGCGACTCTCGCGGCGTCGCGAATCCTCGGCTAAACTTGCGCAAGGAGACAAACCTTGCGCGGACTCGTCCTCGTCGCGGCCTTGCTCATGGCGGTCCCGCTCGGGGCCAGCGCCCAGACCGGAAGCTCGACGCCGTCGAGCACCGAGCAGCCCTTCATGGCCGATGGCGAGGTGCTGCTGAAGAAGCTGACGGCGCGGCAGTTCGATCGCCGCCTCCCGGCCACCAACCTGAAGGACTGGCTGTCGAGCCTGCTCAGCAAGCGCGCCAGGATCGATTGGAGCACGACCGATTGCGGCGATGAGGGCGGCGGTCCGGACTCCGGCGCGGGCCAGAGCAGTGCCGGTGCCAGCGATTCCGGCCAGAGCGACGAATCCACCGACACCTCCGGCAGCGGGCTCGATTCCCCGCTCTGCACCGAGGCCCAGGCCCTGTTCTACGGGCGCGACGGCAAGCCCTCGCTCGACCGCTATGTGGTGGTGCAGCTCCTGGTGGGGACCAGCCGCAATGGCGTCAATCCCAATGCGGCAAGCTACGGCCCGGACGCCGTCTCGGTCTTCGTCTTCGACGGCGCAGCCATGCACACATTGAGCCGGCTGGGCGATCTTCCCCCCATGCTCACCGCCATGAAGTGATCGTGCCTGGGGCCGCTACCAGGAGCGCAGGGCGCGCAAGCGCGGGGTCTTCTTGAACTGATGCTCGGCCATGCGCCGCAGCAGGCCATCGAGCGCACCGACCGCCGCGCCGACATTGGGGCCCTTGTTCAGCATGACGCATTCCGCGCGTGCCGACATCGCCGCATCGGTCATGTCGCCCCGGGAGGGCAGCCCCTTCTTGACCAGGCTTTCCAGCACCTGCGTCGCCCAGATTACCGGAACATGCGCCGCCTCGCAGAGCCAGAGCATTTCTTCCTGCATCTCCGCCAGGCGCTCGAAGCCGATTTCGACCGCGAGATCGCCGCGGGCAATCATGACGGCGAAGGGCTGGCGGCCGGCGGCCTGAACCATCAGGTCGGGCAGGTTGTGCAGGGCCCGCGGCGTCTCAATCTTCGCCACCAGTCCGAGCTTGCTCCAATCCGCGCGCCTTCGGGCGAGCTCGTCCTGCAGCAAGCGAATATCCGCCACCGTCTGCACGAAGGAATAGCCGATCATGTCGGCATGGCGGCAGACGAAATCGAGATCCGCCAGATCCTTGGGGCCGAGCGGGTTGAGACCCAGATCCGTGTCGGGAAAGTTGAGGCCCTTCTGCATCTTCAGCTTGCCGCCCTTGGCCTTGGTCCGCTCGATGACCAGGACCGCGCCGGCATCCTCGAGCGCCTCGACATGCCCGGCAAAGCGCCCGTCATCGACATAGACGCGGTCGCCGATGGCGAGCCGGTCGATGACCTCCGGCATATTGCAGGTCGCGCGGAACTGGAAGCGGCTGTGCTCCGCCAGCGCCGCGCGGGAGAGCAGCAGGCGGTCGCCGGCGAAGAGGGCCTTGCGGTCGGGTGCCACCCAGACCTCCTCGGTACGGCATTTGGGCCCGGCAATATCCATCAGGATTTTGATCTGCCGGCCGAGCGTCCGCTCCGCATTGCGGACATGGCCGATCATGACGCCCCACGCTGCCGCGTCGTCATGGGCGCAATTGATGCGCACCGCATCCATGCCTTGCCGGGCAAGATCGAGCAGATGGTCCGGCGATTGCGCATCCTCGGCCGAAAGCGTCACCAGGATGCGGCCTTCCCTGCCTTTCAAGGCCGGCCCGAACAGCCTCTTGGTATTGGCGAGAAGACGAGATTCCCCGCGGAAGAACTGGCGCTCGGAGGGAAACCGCGAGGAGGAGGCGAGCTCGCCGCCAGCCATACACTGAAGCGCCGCTTCGACGGAATCGAGCACCGGGAGGACCCGGCCCTCGAGCCGGCCCAGCGAGGAGAGGCCATAGCGCATCAATGAGCGCTGCAGGGCGCGGATATCGTGATGCCGCAAGGCGCGATAATGCGCCAGGTTCAAGGCGCTCGCGGCGAATTCCGGGCGATGGATCTCCGCTCGCCAGTCCCGGAAGATGCGGCGCCCCTCGGCCGCCACCGCGGCGCGCAGGTCGGCCACCTGCCAGCCGAGATCGAGAAGCTGGGCGTTGTCCCGGCGATCGATTGCCCGTGTCATGGTCCCTGGCATCATCTGCATATTCCATGTCGAAGCTGTGACATCTGAGGCGTAACTCGGGCCAGTCTGCATGACAGGGCTCGCGTGCGCCTTGACAGAGATCAAGGCGAGCCGAACGCTCGCTTCGGTGAAAGCGGCTACTTCCTAAGGGGAACAGGACGGCTATCGGCGCGGGCGGGTGAGATCGCTGCCAGCCAGCAGTCCGACCAAGGCTGCGCCGAGAAGGAGGCTCGTCTTGTGATCGCGGAAGATCGCCGATAACAGCGCGGCCGTATCCTTACCCTCACCGATTCCGCCCGGTCGTCCGCGCGCTCGAGGGTGCCTGGCAAGCAGCAGAATCAGAATGGCGGCGATGGCGGCAAGCACGGCGGCAATGAGCAGCGGTGTCCAGACGGGACCGATGGCTGGAAGAAGCGCCAGCCAGATTCCGGCGATCGCGCAGCCGAGCGCCGCGATCGCGGCGATGGCCGCGAGGAGCACATAGAGGAGCATCAGACCCATGCGCCGGGACGCGGCCTGCAAGCTGCCGGCCGCGCCCAGGCGCAAAAGGCTCGGGAGGAGTTCCAGCATGTCTCTTGCTCCGGCCTTCAGCGCCGCAGCAGGGTTCCGCCGATGAAGCCGATGCCGAAGGCCAGGAGAAGCGCTGTCAGCGGCCGCTCCTCGACCTCATGGGCAAGGGCTCTTGCCGAGCGCCCGCTTTGCTCGGAGAGCTTGGCGTAGAGGCGGCGAACCTCCTCCGACGCATCGCCTTTCGCCTCGCTCGCCAGACCTTTTGCCTCGCTGGCCAGCGTCTTCACCAGGCGCGCCACATCATCGCGCAATGTGGCTATGTCGGCCCTGAGCTTCTCCATCTCCATGGCCGCGTCGCTCGCCCCATGGGTCTTGGTCGAATCAGTCATTCGAGCCTCCTTCAGCTTGCTGTCGGAAAGGTTGACGCAGCTCGTAGCGGACGGAATAGAAACGCGTGCCGCCCGGGCGGATGGTCCGGGTCCCAAGCCTTCATGGTAGACGCCTCGCGGAAGCAAGGGAAGCTGGGCGCCCTGTTCTGGCTCGCAAGCCCCTGTCGCCTGTGGAAACACTGTCATATCCGTGCCTCCGGGGGCGAGTACCTTGACCGAGATCAATTCCAGGCGTCTCTCCGGCGTCTAGACTCTGCCCACGGCGCCAGTGGTGGCCGAGACTCATCCATGGGGAAGGAATGAACCATGAAGGCGCTCGTCTATCAGGGACCGGGGCAGAAGGTGGTCGAGGACCGGCCGAAACCCGCGATCGCCGCGCCGACGGACGCGATCGGAAGGATCGACCCTGTGAAGCTGATCACCCACCGCTTCAGCTTCGCCCAGCTTCTCGAGGCCTACGACACCTTCGGGCACACCGCCAGCACTGAGGCGCTGAAGGTGATCATCGAG
>DATBBO010000355.1:0-1556 GCA_036270995.1 Dongiaceae bacterium
AGTAGTAGAGCCGCTGATAGCCGGAGCGGAAATCGAGGACGCGAGCCTTGACCGCTTCGGGGGCGGCGCCCTCCACCAGGACCTCGGCGATGAAATCGGCGATCCGGGCCATCTCCGGCTCCTTCATGCCGAGGCGGGTGATCTCGATGGTGCCGATGCGCAGCCCGCTCGGATAGTCCCAGTCCTCCGGCTTGTCCTGGGGCAGCAGGTTCTTGTTGACGATGATATTCGCCCGCTCGAGCTTCTGCGCCGCGGCGAGGCCGCGGCCGAAGCGGCCGACATCGGCGATCGCCTGGTGGCTGCGGGTGAAACCCTTCGCCGCCCCCAGCATGGGAATGCCGCGCTCCTGCAAGGCCCCGGCCAGCGCCTGGGCGTTGCGCACGATCTGGGCCATATAGGCCGCGCCGAAGGCGAGCGCCTCCGCCGTGGCGAGGGCGAGCGCCGCGACGCGGTTCACCTGATGGGTTGCCGCCCAGACCGGGAAGACCGCGGTGGTCACGGGCTCGGTCAGCGCCGGATCGTCCCACAGGATGATGCCCGATTGCGGGCCGCTGAAGGTCTTGCCCGCCGAGCCGGTGAGGATATCCGCACCTTCGCGCAGAGGATCCTGGAACTGGCCGCCGCCGATCAGCCCCACCTGATGGGCGCCGTCGAAGAAAAGCCGCCCGCCCCATTCGGCGATGACCTGCTTCATCTCCCGGACCGGCAGCGGGAAGAGGGTCATGGAGAGGCCGAGGGTGACGAGCTTCGGGCGCACCAGCGGCGCCAATTTGCGGAAGGCCTCGAGATCGACCTCGAGCTCGGCCGCATCGAAGGGGATGTCGACGATCTTCAGGCCGCGGGCGCCCGCCGGCCCGATCACCCGGTTGGAGCTGTGGCCGCCGAAGGGCTGGGCTACGCTCATGATGACATCGCCCGGATCGGTCAGCGCCGTATAGGCCACCGCATTGCCGATCATGCTGGCGCACATCCGGTGATCGGCGTAGCGGCAGCGGAAGTACTTCTTCATCAGCTCGACGGCCAGCGCCTCGACCTCGTCGATATGCCGCGTGCCGGCGAACCAGCGATTGACCGGCCCGATATGGCCTTCCGCCGCGCGGGTCCCGATCTCCGAGGCCAGCAGCGCCCGGACGCCGGGGCTGGTGGGTGCCTCCGGCGCCAGCAGGTTGATGCATTGCTCGCCGCGCCAGAGCCGGTTGCGCTCCACCGCCGCGACCACTTCGCGGCCCACCGCCGCGGCATCGAGGGTCTCGATCAGCGCCCGGGCCTTGCCGAGTGCGTCCTTGTCATGCACCTCGAAGGAATTGTCGTAGATCCCCGCCCCGTCGCCCTGCATCGCGTCCTCCTGATGGTCGTGCCCCAAGGCTAGCCCATCCGACGCCAGAACGGATTTCGTTGTGGCGATCAATTATTTCCAATTATGCTGGCCAGGACGCCAGTTACAGAAATCCGCGAGAACAATATGGCTTCAAGACGAAAGATTCTTCCCGATGCGCCGGCCGAGCCGCCTGCCGCCCTCGACGCCATCGACCGCAAGATCCTGGCCCTGCTGCAGG
>DATBBO010000356.1:0-7202 GCA_036270995.1 Dongiaceae bacterium
CTCCGCCTGAACCTCCACCCGAGCCGCCGCCCGATCCACCGCCCAGGAGCAATTTGCGGTATTTGTCCTCGCCGGAGTTCTTGCCGGACCTCAAGCTCGCGCTCGCGCTATTGGATGACTGCGAGCCGAACAATCCAGCAAGGCCGCCGAAGCCCTGAAGTTGATTGCGGTTGAGCGCCGGGGCCTTGGGCAGAGCCGTGCCCTTATAGCCGAAGAGCTGGAGGGTGCCGCCATAGGAGACGGCCAGGACCTTGTAGCCGAAATAGCCGACCTGACGGTCGACCTTTTTCTCGGTCGGCCCAGTGGTGCCGCAGAGGATGGGCTGCTTGGTGACATTGTCCAGATTCGCCGTCCACTTCGTCACCCCATCGTCGCACACATAGTCGCCGTACATGGGGCCGTA
Source organism: Dongiaceae bacterium (assembly GCA_036270995.1). GTDB lineage: Bacteria > Pseudomonadota > Alphaproteobacteria > Dongiales > Dongiaceae > DASXQK01. The sequence continues at coordinate 404 of DATBBO010000356.1, forward strand.
TTGGTAGAAGTAGTCGCTGACGCCCCCCACATCGGACTTGTGCTTGTCGGTGATCCCCGAGGTCTTGCCGTTGTCCGACCAGACGTCCCACGGAATCCCGCAAGGGCCCGTTTTATCCTTATCCGCGGGCGCCTGTGCATTCAGCTTCCCGTGGCAAAGGACGCCCTGCCCGGGTTTAAGCGTGGGATCCTGGCCAAGGCTCTGATCGGTGCCGTAGAGGTAGATCGTAAGCACCGAGCCCCGGCTGCCATAGGGCGTCGTGTCGGTGCCGGCCATCAGCGTGCCGCCGTTCTCGACGATGATGTTGCTGGCCCAGAAGTTGACCTTGCCGGCGGTCGCGGGCTCGACGAAGCGCAGAGTCCCGTTGTTGATGATTCTGACAGTACCGAAATAGTAGGTGTTCGCGCCCTGGGCCTTGCAGTCGCGGTCGATCAGGAGGTCCGGCTGTTGACCGGGACCCGAGCTGCCTTGGCGGAGACCCTGGACGGGAACCGTGCCGTCGCTGTTGCAGGGGACCTCGTTGGCTGTCGCTTTCGACGCCGGCTGTGCCATTCCCGCCTTGGGCGAGGCGAGGGCCACCAGGGCGAGCAGAAATGCGACCAGCGACCAGCGCAGCACAGACGTCCAGCCTGCGACGGATTCAACGCAAACGAGTTTCACGGCTTTACCCCCAATCGTTAGCCTCGTGCTGCAATCGACGCGTTTGTCGACACGTCGGCACGCAACCCCCGCCGAGCAGCAGGGCCGAGGGAAGACACGGCTGTCCTGCCGATCTTATCTCGGTATACCAAGGCTTTTGTCCCAGTCGGACACTATCAGGGCAGTAAATCTCGATCAAGCAATTCGCACAGGTTGCAGGTGCGTTTTTCTCGCAAGAAGACGTGGTCCTCGAACGAGTTTCAATCGCAAGCATGGCGTACAAACCCGCTGAGACGGGCTCTCGGATGTGTCCTCTCTGGTTGTGATTGCAGTCGCTTCCAGTGGAATGAACTCGGCCCCGCTCTGCGGGCAGGGTCTTGCACGAAACGTGAATCGCCTTGGCCCGCCGCCGTTCTGTCGCAGCGTCAGCGGATGAGTACCTCGTTTCGCAGCCTCGCCTCGCCGGCCCAGAGCCGCTCCAGATTCTCCAGCAGCAGATCGAGGACATTGTCCTCGTAGCGCCGCGTCTCGCCGGCGGTGTGCGGCGTGATCAGCACATTCTCGAAGGCCCAGAGCGGAGATGATTCCCGCAACGGCTCCTCGGCGAAGCAGTCGAGCGCCGCGCCGGCGATGCGGCCTTCCTTCAACGCCGCGATGAGCGCAGGCTCGTCGACGCAGCGCCCGCGGGCGACATTGACGAGATGGGCCGAGGGCTTCATCAAGGCGAGGGCCTCGCCGCCGATGAGGCCTTCGGTCTCCGGCGTGAGCGGGCAGGTGAGGGCGACGATATCCGCCTCCGGCAGCAGCGCGGAAAGCCGCTCGGTCCCATGCACTTCGTCGGCATCCTTGCCGCCGGCGCCGGGATTTCGCCTGAGCCCGATGACGCGCAAATCGAAGGCCTTGGCGAGGCGGGCCAGCCTGGCGCCGATCTGGCCGAGCCCGATGATCAGCAGCGTCTTGCCACCGATCTCCTGCTCGCGCCGCCCGATATCGCCCATCATCCCGCGCCAGTGCCGCCGGGCCTGGTTGTCGCGCGCCTCGGGGAGGCGCCGGGCAAGCGCCAGGATCAGCGCCATGGCATGCTCGGCGACCGCGCGCTCATTGACGCCCTGGGCGCTGGCAAGCCGGATGGCGCGTTCCTTCAGCAGAGGCCTCGAATACTGGTCGGTGCCCGCGCTGGCGGACTGGATGAAGCGGAGCCGCTCCGCGCGCGCCACGAGCTCGTCGCGCCAGAGGCCCGAGACCACCAGCACATCGGCCTCGCCGATCCGGCGCTCGAGCTCCTCACCGGCGCGGACCTCGAAGCTCGCGATGCCGGAGCGCCGGGCGAGGAAACGCTCCTGCAGGCGATAGGCGACATGGGCGAAGCAGATGACGAGCCGGTCCTTCGGCGGCAGCATCGGCGCTCAGCCCATGGAGAGGCCGCCATTCACCCGCAGCACCTGGCCGGTGATGTAGGCGGCATCCTCCGAAGCGAGGAAGGCCATGGCAGCGGCGATCTCCTCGGGCTTGCCGAAGCGGCGCATGGGCACCAGGCCCAGCGTCGCCTCGAGGCCAGCAGGATCGATCTCGCCCAGCATCTCGGTCGCGATATAGCCCGGGGAGACGCCGTTGACCGTGACTCCTTCGCGCGCCACCTCGGCGGCAATGGGGCGCAGCATGGCGGTGATGCCGCCCTTGGACGCGGTGCAGACCGAGAATTTGTTGCCGCCGAAATCCGCGACCTCGGTGATGCAGGAACAGGTGGCGATAATGCGGCCCCATTTCTGCTTCAACATCGGCTTGAGGGCCGCCTGGCAGACATTGAAGAAGCCGTGCAGGTTGTTCTCGATCGAGGCGATCCAGTCTTCGTCGGTGCTCTCGATGAAAGGCCGGTCGATGACGATGCCGGCATTGCTGACGACGATGTCGAGCCGGCCGAAGGCCTTGACGGCGGATTTGATCAGACGCTCGGCATCGGCCCGTTTCGAGACATCGGCCTTGACGGCGACTGCCTCGCCGCCGGCCTTGCGGATGGCGGCTGCGACCGCATCGGCGGCCTTCTTGTTGCGCACATAGTTGACGACGATCCTGGCGCCCTCGCGGGCGAAGCGCTCGGCCACCGCCTTGCCGATGCCGCGCGAGCTGCCGGTGACGATGGCGACCTTGTCCTTGAGCTGCATGGAATCCTCCCCTGTCGATCCAGGGAAGGCTAGAGGAATCCGTGAGACCGGCGCAACGGCCCCGCGGATGCCAAAGGCCCGTCTGTCGTCAGCCGCCGGCGCGCGCCCGCTTGATGGCGGCGGTCAGCTCATCGACGGAGGCCGCACCGGGGATCATCTCCTGGCCGACCACGAAGCCCGGCGTTCCCTGGACGTTGAGCTTGTCGGCGAGCTTGGCGTTCTTGTCGATGATCGCCTGGATCTCGGGCTTGGCCATGTCGGCCTTCAGCTTGGCGACGTCGAGGCCGACATCCTCGGCCAGCTTGTAGATCGTCTGATCGTCGAGATTGCCCTTGTAGCTGATGAGCTTCTGGTGGAAGGGCACATATTTCCCCTGCATCTGGGCCGCGAGCGCCGCCTTCGACGCGGTGACGGAGACCGGCCCGAGGATCGGGAATTCCTTATAGACCAGCTTCACCTTGCCGTCCTGGGCGAGCGCCTTGTCGAGATCGGGGGCCACCGCCTTGCAATAGGGACAGCGATAGTCGAAGAACTCGACGATGGCGACGTCGCCCTGAGGGTTGCCGCCCACCGGGCTGGTGGGATCCTTGAAGATGTCGTCCTTCAGCAGGACGATGTTCTTCTTCGCCGCCGCCTTCTGATCGGCATCCTGGCGGGCCTGATAAGCCTTGATCGCATCGATGATCACCTCGGGATGCTGGCGCAGATAGTCGCTCACGATCTTCCGGACCTGATCGATCTGGCTGGGCGAAAGAGGGCCCGAGCCCATATCCGCGGGCGTCATGTTGGGCGCCGTCGGATCGGTGGCGCCGGCCGGCAGTGCGGCGAGCAGCAGGGGCGCCGCGACGGCGAGGGAGCGGAGAAGCTTCATGGGATCACCGATAGCCTTTCTGGAATTTGGCACAACATCGCCGATTTGGCGCCGGAAGGCGATGGCCAAGCCGCGGCCCTCACGATTTTTTGCTGCGGCACTGGCGAACGGCAGGCCCCCGGGCCCTTGCAACCCGAACAGTGGCGTGGCCTGGGCGTGGATGGTAGTTTCCCTCGCCGCGAGACGATCGGCATGCCAGGAGACGGGCGCCGGCCGCCAACAGGGAGATGAGTTGCTTGCGCATGTCGTGCTTCGACCGGTTCGCGGGAAGAGCTAAGTCCTTCATTTTTCGTCCGCAACTTTTTCTTTTGATCCTCGCTCTCTCGGGTATGCCGGGTTGTGGCGGGGGAACCTCCGGGATCGGTCCGATCTCGATCGGCAGCGGCAAGGTCCAGGGCTTTGCCGGCGCGGCGGCGACCGACGAGCCGCGGGCGACGATCGTGGCCCGCGATGTTCTCTCCGGCGGCGGCTCGGCGGTCGACGCGGCGATCGCCGCCTATTTCGCCCTTTCCGTGACGCTGCCCTCCAATGCCGGCATCGGTGGGGGCGGGGCCTGCCTGGTCCACGACGCCAAGAGCTTCAAGGTCGAGGCGGTGATGTTCCTGCCCCAGGCCGTGCCGGGCGGGCAGTTCGGCATTCCCGCCAGCGTGCGCGGCATGGCCTATATGCAGGCGCGTTACGGCCGCGTTCCCTGGGCGACGCTGGTCGCACCCGCGGAGAACATGGCGCTGAACGGCATCACCGTCAGCCGGGCGCTGGCACGCGAGATCCAGACCGCCGGCGACAAGCTGCGCAGCGATCCCGAGCTCGCCCGCATCTTCGTCGCCCCCGACGGCCATCTGCTGCGGGAGGGAGATTTCCTGACCCAACTCGAACTCGGGTCCGTCCTCGACCAGATCCGCAGCCGCGGCGGGGGCGATCTCTATATGGGCGGCGTCGCCAATCGCATCGCCGAGGCGGCGGAGGGCGCAGGCATCCCGCTCACCCGCGACATGCTGCGCAGCGCCGTGCCCCAGGTCGTCCAGCCGGTCTCCTTCGACTACGGCTCGCGGGCACTGTTCTTCACCCCGCCGCCCGCCTCCGGCGGGCTGGTGGGGGCGCAGCTCATGAAGATCCTGCACGATACGGAGGACTGGAACGGCACCTCTGCCGATGTCCGGCCCCATCTCTTCGTCGAATCCTCCATGCGCGTCTTCGCCGATCGCGGCCGGTGGCTGCAGCCCAATGGCGGCACCTCGATCGAGCCCAGCCAGCTGCTCGACGACAGCCATCTGAAGCAGCTCATGGCGAACTATTCGCCCGATCACGCCACGCCGGCGAGCGCGCTCCAGCCGCCGCCCCCCCCGGCCCATCCGGAGAATCCCTGGGCCGCGAGCCTGGTGGTGATCGATTCCGAGGGCAATGCGGTCGCCTGCAACTTCACCCTGAACGATCTCTTCGGCAGCGGCCGCGTCGTGCCCGGCACCGGCATCATCCTCGCGGCTTCGCCCAATGTGGCGGGCGAGAACGCCTACAACACCGGGCCGATGATCTGGGCCTCGCGCAACAACAAGAGCATCTACTATCTCGCCGCCGCTTCGGGTGGCGTCACCGCGCCCACGGCGCTGGCGCAGGTCTTCCTGCGCGTCGTGGCCGACAAGCAGCCGCTCGATTCCGCCATCGCCGCCAAGCGCATCCACCACAATGGCGAGCCCGATGTGGTGTTCTACGAGGAAGGCATAGACCAGCCCCTGCTGCAGAGCCTGGAAAGCCGCGGCCACAAGCTGCAGAAGGCCGGCATCCTCGGGCGCGTCCAGGCGATCTATTGCCCGCGGGCCCTGGATGAGGCGGATTCCAGGTGCCTCGCCGCCGCCGATCCGCGCGGCAACGGCCTCTCGGTGGTGCTCCAGGCCGAGTAGCTCATGGGAAGCTGAAGCCATGGCCCTCAAGATCGCCAAGCGGGCGGCCATCCCGCCCTTCATCGCCATGGAGATGCTGCGCGCCGCCAATGAGCGCGCGCAATCCGGGGCGCGCGTCCTCCATCTCGAGGTCGGCCAGCCCGATGGCAGCGCGCCCGGGCCGGTGCTGGAGGCCGCCGCCGCCGCCCTCAAATCCCACCGGCTGGGCTATACCGAGGCACTCGGCATCCCGCCGCTGCGGAGCGCGATCGCCCAGCATTACCGGCGAAGCTATGGAATCGATCTCGATCCGGCGCGGGTGGTGGTGACCACCGGCTCCTCCGGTGCCTTCATGCTGGGCTTTCTTGCGGCCTTCGAAGCGGGCGACCGCGTGGCGCTCGCAGCACCCGGCTATCCCGCCTATCGCAACATCCTGCTGGCTCTCGACCTCGAGCCTGTCGATCTCGCCGTCGGGCCGGACACGCATTTCCAGCCGACACCGGCCCTGCTCGATGCCGTGCCGGGCGGGCTCGACGGGCTGATCCTCGCCAGTCCCTCCAACCCCACCGGCAGCATGCTCGACCGCCGCGCGCTTTCCGCCCTGGTGGATTACTGCCGCGCCCGCGGCATCCGCCTCGTCTCAGACGAGATCTATCACGGCATCGTCTATGGCGGAGAGACGGTGAGTGCCGCGGGCCTCGACGAGAGCGTCATCGTCGTCAACAGCTTCTCGAAATACTTCTCCATGACCGGCTGGCGGCTCGGCTGGATGCTGGTGCCGGAGGACCTCGCGCGAGCCGTGGAATGCCTGGCGCAGAATCTCTACATCTCGCCGCCGACCCTGCCGCAGATCGCGGCCGAGGCTGTCTTCGGATGCAAGGCGGAACTCGACGGCCGGGTCGCGGTCTATCGGGGAAACCGCGACCTGCTGCTGGCGGAGCTGCCCAAGGCCGGCCTCTCGCGCTTCGCCCCGCCCGACGGCGCCTTCTATCTCTATGCGGATGTCGGGCATCTGACCGAAGACAGCGAGGCGTTCTGCATGCGCATGCTGCAGGAGGCGGGCGTGGCCGCCACGCCCGGCATGGATTTCGACCGGGCGCGGGGTCGGCATTTCCTGCGCTTCTCCTACGCCGGCTCGCCCGCGGACATGGCAGAGGCGGCAGCGCGCATCATCGAATGGCGGCAGAGGAACGGGTGAGGCTTTGGCCTTTCACCCTCTCCCCCTTTTCAGGGGGAGAGGGTGGGTGAGG
>DATBBO010000357.1:0-4127 GCA_036270995.1 Dongiaceae bacterium
AGGCTAACTGCCGTAGACGTCGAAGTCGAAGTACTTCTTGGCAATCTTGTCGTAGGTGCCGTTGGCGCGGACCGCGGCGATGGCCGCGTTCAGCTTCTCGCGCAGCGCCTGGTCGTCCTTGCGCACGCCACCGCCGACGCCGTAGCCCAGGATCGGATCCTTGGGCGCCGTCGCCTTGACCTCGAAGTCCTTGCCCTGGTCGGACTTCATGAAGTCCGCCAGCGCGATGGAATCAGCCATCACGAGATCGACGCGGCCCGCCACCAGATCTGCATTGCAGTTGTCCTGCGTGTCATAGGTCTTGATGGTCGCCGCCGAGCCGAAATACTTCTGCACGAAGTTGGCGTGGATGGTCGAGGTCTGCACGCCGATGATCTTCCCCTTGACGCTGTCGGGGTTGGAGAAGTCGATCTTCACCGCTTCCGACTTCGGCCCGATGATGACGGCCGGGGTCTGGTAGTACTTGTCGGTGAAGTCGATCTTCTGCTTGCGCTGCTCGGTGATCGACATCGAGGACCAGATCACGTCGATCTTCTTCTCCTGAAGCGCGGGGATGATGCCGTCCCACGCCGTCTCGACCAGCTGGCATTTCGCCTGCATCTGCGCGCAGACCGCATCCATCAGGTCGATCTCGAAGCCGACCCACTTGCCCGATGCGTCCTTGCTGCTGAAGGGCGGGTAGGGCTCGGCCGCCACTCCGAATTTGATGGTGTCGTCCGCGCGGGCGGCAAAGCTGGCCAGCGCGATTGCGGCTCCCAGTATGATGCTCCCCAGAATGTGCTTCCTCATGGCTTTTCCTTTTTGTTTTCAAGCGATGTAACAGAGTACCGGGACCCGGCCGTCCGACCCCAGGGGGGCTGTCCGGGCGCCGGCTGGCAACTGTCTTAGCATTGCCCGGCCCGCTTTCCTAGCCGTGGCGCGCGAGCATCAATAGAGAGCTTGTATTTCAAGATTTTGCCGGCAGCAGCTTGCCTGGATTCATGAGGCCCCGGGGATCGAGCGCCGCCTTGATTCGGCGCATCAGCTCGATCTCGATCTCGCTCTTGTAGCGTGTAATCTCCTCGCGCCTGAGACGCCCCAGCCCGTGCTCGGCGCTGATGCTGCCGCCGTAGCGGGCGACCAGATCATGGACATGCCGGTTGAGCGCGCCGGTGAGCGCGGTGAAGGCCGCCGCTTCCATGCCCGGCGGCTGGAGCAGGTTGAAATGGATATTGCCGTCACCGAGATGGCCAAAGGCATAGACGATGACCCCGGGAAGTGTGGCCTCCAGCGCGGGCTTCGCCTCCGCCAGGAAGGCCGCCACGGCGGCGACCGGCACGGCGATGTCGTGCTTGATGCTGGCGCCGGCCGGGCCCTGGGCCTCGACCACCGCCTCGCGCAGGAACCAAAGGCGCTTCGCGCGGGCCTCGCTCTCGGCGATGGTGGCATCCGCCAGCAGCCCCTCCTCGAGTGCGGCGGCGAGCACCGGCTCGATCATGGCGCGGAGATCGATGCCCTCGCTGCCGGCGGTGAGCTCGATCAGGAGATAGGGATCGTGGCGCCGGGCGAAGGGATCGAAGCTTCCCGGCACATGGGCCATCGCGAGATCGAGAGCGACCCGCGGAATCAGCTCGAAGCTTGTCAGCGCATCGCCACTGGCCTGGCGGAGCCGCGCGAGCATGGGCAGCGTCGCCTCCATGCTCGCCGCGGCGGCGAAGATGGTGAGGCGCTGGCGGGGCAGGGGGAAGAGCTTCAGCACCGCGGCGGTGATGATGCCCAGCGTGCCCTCGGCGCCGATGAAGAGCTGCTTCAGATCGTAGCCCGTATTGTCCTTGCGCAGCGCGCGCAGGCCCTCCCAGACGCGACCGTCCGGCAGCACCACCTCGAGCCCCAGAGTGAGATCGCGCATATTGCCGTAGCGCAGCACGGCGATGCCCCCGGCATTGGTCGAGAGATTGCCGCCGATGCGGCAGCTTCCCTCGGCCCCGAGGCTGAGCGGGAAGAGGCGATCGGCCGCGGATGCCGCCTCCTGCACCTTCTGCAGGATGCAGCCCGCCTCCACGGTCATGGTGTAGTTCGCCGCATCGATGGCGCGGATCCGGTCCATGCGCTCGAGCGACAGGAGGATGCTGTCGCCGGTCTCCAGCGGCACGCCGGCGCCGGTCAAGCCGGTATTGCCGCCCTGGGGGACGATGGCGGTACCCGCTTCGGCGGCGAGGCTCACGATCCGTGCGACCTCGGCGGTCTCCCGGGGCCGGGCCACGCAGAGCGCCTGGCCGTGATAGAGCTTGCGCCAGTCGACGAGATAGGGGGCCATGGCCCCCGGCTCGGTCAATAGCCGGTCCGGCGGAAGCTCGCGGCGCAGGGCCTCGATCACATCCATAAGGTCACCTTGGCCTCGTTTCCTCCTCCGGCTGCTTCTGCAGGAAATCTACAGGCAGCATCTCCCCGTTTTCTGGGTTGAGGCCAAGCTGAACTTATGGTTCGCGGCATGCGTCAAAGGCCTTCCTGCTTTCGCCATCATCTTTCAGAATACACGCAAAACGCGTAGTGGTCCAGCAATATGTTTGTTGCCCTTAAGCCCAGGCTTTCGGCGGGGTGACGGTAGAGTGATACGCATAAGGCGTATATATCAGGTCGTGGCTGCGGGAGCTCTCGGCGCGGCGGCGCGGCGGAGGCGATCGTTGATGGCGCGGCCCAAGCCTTGCTCGGGCACCGGCATCACGGCGATCCGCCGGGCGCCGCTGGCATCCAGCCGGCGCAGATGGGCGAAGAGATTGGCCGCCGCCTGGGTCAGATCCCCGGCGGGGCTGAGATTGAGGGTCTTGTGCGCACCCGCCGGCACGCGCGGCCCGAAGGCGAGCAGCGCCTCCTCGCTCGTCACCGCGGCGGCGTCCAGGCGCAACGGCAGCTCGGGCGCGTAGTGGCTTTCCAGCATGCCGGGCGCCCGGGGAGGCGTGTCTGCGGCGCCTCCTCCCTCTGGGCCGGCGAGCGGGCCGATGGCGGCTTCGATCTCCTCCGATGTCAGCCCGCCTGGCCTCAGCAGACGCGCTGCCGAGTGGCTGAGATCGACCACCGTCGATTCCAGGCCGATCGCGGTCGGCCCGTCATCAAGGATCATGGCGAGATGGGAGCCGAGCCCCTCGGCGACATGAGAAGCGGCGGTGGGGCTGAGGCGCCCCGAAGGATTGGCGCTGGGCGCGGCGATAGGCCCGCCGAAGGCCTTCAGCAGGCGGGACGCGACGAGGTGGCGCGGCACCCGCACAGCCAGGGTTTCGAGCCCCGCCGAGGCCAGCAGCGAGACGGGGCAGCCCGCTTGCCGCGGCAGCACCAGCGTCAGCGGCCCCGGCCAGAAGCGCTCAGCCAGGATCCGCCCGCGCTCATCCATCCGCACGAGAGCCTCGGCGGCGGCGAGATCGGCGAGATGAATGATGAGCGGATTGAAGCTCGGGCGGTTCTTGGCCGCGAAGATTGCGGCCACGGCGCGATCATCGGCTGCATTGGCGCCGAGGCCATAGACCGTCTCGGTGGGAAAGGCGACGAGGCGGCCGGCGCGGAGCGCTTCGGCTGCGGCCGCGATGTTCTCCGCCGTCGGCGCGAGGACGGGGGCGGTTGCCGGCTTCGCGCTCAGGACCAGTGGCCCCGGGCGATGAAATTTGGATTGGCAAAGCCGGGCTTGCCATAGGCGAGAGGTTCGCCGGCGATGGTCACCACATGTCCGCCCGCCGCCGCCAGCACCGCATGGCCCGCGGCGGTATCCCATTCCATGGTCCGGCCGAAGCGCGGATAGAGATCCGCCAGCCCCTCGGCGATGCGGCAGAATTTGAGCGAACTGCCGGCGGCGATGCGCTCGGCCACCTGGATACCGGCCAGATAGCGATCGAGATCGTCGCCTTCGTTGTGGGAGCGGCTGGCGAGCACGATCACGCCATCTACCGGCTTCGACCGGGCGGCGATGGGCTGGCGCGCCTCGCCGACGGCGAAGCTGGCACCCTGGGCGCCCCCGGCATAGGTCGTGCCCAGAGCCGGCAGATGCACCACGCCCAGCACCGGCCGCCCCTTCTCGATCAGCGCGATGTTGACGGTGAACTCGCCGCTGCCATGGAGGAACTCCCTCGTGCCGTCGAGGGGATCGATCAGGAAGAAAG
>DATBBO010000358.1:0-3542 GCA_036270995.1 Dongiaceae bacterium
TGGCGCAATCGGCCATCTTCGCCACGCTCTCGAAGGAGGAGCGCGGTGTACTGGCGCAGAAACTGCAACGCAAGCTTCATGACCCGGGCGACGTCCTGTCGCAGCCGGGTGCGCCGCTGCAATCCCTGTTCCTTGTCGGCAGCGGCGTCCTCTCGGTAACCCGGCCCCGGGATGGGCGGCAGGTTGAAATCCTAAGGCTGGGACCGGGCGATCATTTCGGCGAGATCGGGCTGCTCACGGGTGCGCCGACGGTGGGGTTCATCACCGCGCTTGCGCCGGCGGCCGTCTATGAGCTGCCAAAGAAGGATCTTACCCCGACCCTGGAAGCGAGCCCCCAGATCACCCAGGAGCTCTGCCGGGCGCTGACGCAGCGTCAGGCTGCGGGCCGGACGACCGTCTCCACGGTCGAGCATGGGACGACCGAGTCTCAGGCCAGTGTGAGCCGCTGGTTCGCTGAGCGATTCCAGAAGCTGTTCGACCCGGACGAATAAAAAGGGGCGGGCCCTCGCAGAGAGAGCCGGCCTCCGCTTCGCTTCGTCGAATCGGCTAGTTCAGCTTGGCGCGGAAGTCCGTATGGCAGGTCCCGCAGGCCTTGCCAGTCGCCCCGAATTGCGCCGCAAAGGCCGACATGTCGCCGGCTTGCGCGGCAACAGCGAGCTTGTCCGCCTGGGTCTCCAGATTGGCGGCATCGGCCTTGAAGCTGTCCATGTCCTTCCAGATGGCCGGCAGCGCATGGGTCTTGCCGGGGAAATCGTCGGTGCTGGTTCCGGCGGGGAAGAGGGTCGCCGCCTTGCCGATGTCCGCCTTCACCTGGAGAGCGCGCTTCTGCATGTCGGCCATGTCGCCGGATTTGGCATCGACCACCGCGTAGATCGCCTTCATCTGGGCGGCGATGTCCTTCATCGTGGCGCGGCGCGTATCGATGGTGCTTTGCAGGTCATCCGCGCGCGCTCCGGCGATGAGGCTTCCCAAACCGATATAACCCGAGGCCGCGAGCAAGGCAGCGCTCAGCGCAAAGGCTAGCCGCTTGCGTGTCATTCTCTTCCCCTCCTCAGTTTCTAGTCAGGACAGAACGGCCAGCCTCGCCTTTGCCTCCGGTGCTGTAAAGCGGTCTCGGCGAAGTTCTGTCAGCAAAACACGCAGTTGTGACTGCTTCGTGATCTTCCCGTGGCTGGGTTGTTGTTCTCGGGGAGCGGGCTATCGATAATGGGCCATGAGCAGGCTGCTCTCGATGGCTCTCATGCTGGTTGCGGTGGCGGCATGTACCGAACGGCCGCCTCCGGCGACGAAATCCGCCATGGTCGCGGCCACGCCACAAAGCGCCTTCGGTTATAGCGAAACGAAGCTGGCACCCGACCGTTACGAGGTGAGCTATGTGACGCCCGCTCTCAGCCTGCCCGCCGACAGCAAGGCGCGGGCGAGCGCCCTGGAGAAGGAGGGCCAGCGTGCCTATGACCTCGCCCTTTGGCGCGCAGCGCAGCTGGCGCTCGCCCGCGGCTTCACCCAGCTCAGCATCGGCCCCAGCCATCGCGATGAAGACGTCAAGGTGACGACGCGCTATCAGCCCACAGCCCCGGGCGTCTATGGGCCCGGGGGCATGATCTATCCGCAATGGATCTATAACCCCCTGGTCAACTATTACGGCCTGCCGGGCATCGGCCCCTATTGGGCCTATGAGGATCCTTTCGCCGAGGGACCCGATATCTCGGCACACGGGCGGATCACGGCGCGGCTCGAGGCGCGCTTCGCTCGCGAGCCCTCGCCTGGCTCCCTCGATGCGAAGGCGACGGAGAAGCGCCTGGCGTCCGAATACGGCGCCAGCGCCTATTGACGGCGAGGCGCCAGAAGCTGGTCCTCGATCCGGACGCGCCAAGCGATGATGAGCGCATTGGCGAGGCCGAAGACAAGCGCGACGAGCGGCGCGCCGAAGGCCAGCGGCAGCGAGATGAGCTCCAGCTCGACGATGAGATAGTTGGGATGTCGGATATAGCGGAAGGCCCCCTTCCGGATCAGCGGCGCACCGGGCAGGGAGACGACACGCGTCGTCCAGAACCGCCCCAGGCTCGCGATAATCCAGACGCGCAGCGGCTGCAGCAGCAGGAAGAAGGCGAGCCAGGGCCAGCTGGGCGCCCGGGCCACCGGCACGAGAAGCAGCAAGCTCGCAAACCAGGCGAGATGGATGGCCACGATCATCGGATAGTGGCCCTGACCGGCTTCGACGGCGCCTTCGGCCATCAGCCGGCGCGTATTGCGGCCGGCGATTGTGAGCTCCAGCAGCCGGGCGAGCGCCAGGAGCAGGAGAATCGCGTGAAGCAGGCTCACGCCGCGATCATCTGGAAGCCCGCGCTGAAGCCTGGGCCCAGCGCCGACATCAGATAGCGACCGGACCGGCACCGGGCGAGGGTGCGCTCGAGCACGAAGAGCACCGTCGCCGCGGACATGTTGCCGCAGTCGCGCAGCACTTCGCGGGCAACGGTCATGGCGCCCGGCGGAAGCTCGAAGCTCTCCTCGAGCGCATCGAGGACCTTGGCGCCGCCGGGATGGCAGATGGTACCGGCGAGATCGCCCCGCGCCAGGCCAAGGCCTTCGAGGAAGCTCCGGAGCAGCGGCTTGAACTCGCTGCGTACCAGGCTCGGGATGTCGCGGGAGAAAAGCACGCCCAGGCCGTCCTCCTTCACCCGCCAGCCCATGACCTCCAGGGAATTTGGAAAGGTATGCTCGCCGGCCGCACCGAAAGAGGGGCCTTCGCCTTCGGTGGAGATGAGGGCCGCGGCAGCGCCGTCCCCGAAGAGGGCGGCGGCGACCACATTGCTTTTGGTGTTGTCGCCGTGGCGGAAGGTGAGCGCACAGAGCTCGACCACGAGATAGAGGACGCGGCTGCCCGGATAGGCGCGGGCGAGATCGACCGCGCGCGACAGGCCGATCACGCCACCGGCGCAGCCGAGGCCGAAGATCGGCAGCCGGCGCACGGCGCGTGGCAGGCCGAGGCGCTCGATGACGAGGGCGTCGAGGCTGGGCGTGGCGACCCCCGTGGTGGAGACGGCGACCACCGCGTCGATATCGCCGATCCCGAGGCCGGCCCGGTCGAGGCAGGTGAGCGTCGCCTGGACGAGCAGCTCGAGGGCATGTTCGCGAAACAGGCGGCTTCGCTCGGTCCAGCCATGCCGTTCCATGTACCACTCGAGCGGCATGCAGGAATGCCGCGCAGCGATGCCGGCGTTGTTGAAGACCGGCAGCAGATGCTCGAGATCGGCGCTGTCGCGGTCGAACAATTGTCCGGCCGCGTCGCGGACCTCGTCTTGCGTATAGCGGTGGGAGGGGAGCGCGGTGGCGAGGGCGAGGAGACGGGGGTCTGGCATGGCTCCGCTTATACACCGCCGGTCCCCGGCCCGGGCTCGCGGCGCAATCAAGATTCTGTGTCCGTTTCATGATCGAAGCGGAGGAACGGTTTCCCAGGGCCAGGCATTGGGCCATGGCTGGAATGACCTCTCCGGGCTAGACGGCCCTCAGAGTCTTCACTGCCGCATCGCGCTCGAAGAGAT
>DATBBO010000359.1:0-4698 GCA_036270995.1 Dongiaceae bacterium
AGGTTCGCCTTGGTCACGAAGAGCTCGCGGGGCGTCAGCAGGAAGGCCCGCATATCCCGCTTGCTCCAGATGTCGTGGTGGGCGAGGAGGGCCTGAAAGCGGTCCCACCGCTCACCCAGGAACAGCGGGTCCTCGCCGCGCTTCGTCTGCATCCAGCCAATGAAGTCGGCGCGCGAGCCCATGGGCGGCGTCGCGTTCCAGTCGTAAGGCACCGGAACGTTGGCACGCGCTCGCGCGGAGGGGAGCGTCGCCGCCAAAGCGCATGCCAGGCCGGCGACGAAGCCGCGCCGGCTGACGGGCATGGAGATGCCGGCGGGGGGCGTCGAGTTCTGCTCGGTCATTCTGGCCAGGGTCGCCGCAGCTTTCGGTTGCGATCTGCTGCCGCCACTCTAGCCGCTCAACCTGACCGTCAATTTGCGCCGAGCTTACGAAAAAGCAATGTTCGGCCGGCTGTCGGCCATCAGCGCGGCGGCACCCGGGAGAAGAGGTCCGTCAGCCCCTCGGTCATCGTCGGATGGGCGATGATCGCATCCCGCAAGGCCGTATAGGGCAGGTCCGCCAGCATCGCCGTCTGCACCGTGGCCAAGACCTCGCCGGCCTCGGACCCGACCATGGTGAAGCCCAGGATGCGGTCGTCATCCTTGCCGATCAGCGCCTTCAGGAAGCCCTGGGTCTCGCCGATCGTCTGGGCCCGCAGATTGTCGCTCATGGGCATCTTCGCCAGGCGGACGGCCATACCCTGGCGCTGGGCCTCGGCCTCGCTCAGCCCCACCCGGGCCAGCTGCGGATCGGTGAACATGCAATAGGGGACAAGCCGGCCCTTGGTGCTGCGCGTCCCGCCATCCAGGTTCGCCCGGATGACGCGATAATCGTCATAGGAGACGTGCGTAAACTGCGGGCTGCCGGCGCCTTCGCCGATCGCCCAGACTCCCGGAGCGCTTGTCTCCAGCCGGTCGTTGACCTTGATGTAGCCGCGCTCGTCCAGCTCGACACCCGCCAGCTCCAGCCCGATCCCGGCTGTGTTGGGCACGCGCCCTGTGGCGACGAGCATGTCGCTGCCCTCGACGACCTCTTCGCCGGCCCCGCTGCGGAGGCGAATGCGGATCTGCTTCCCCGACCGGCCTTCGACATGGGCGATCTCGGCGGCCGTGATGAAGCGGATTCCTTCCTCGCTCAGGATCCGCTGGATCTCGGCCGCCACATCCGGATCCTCCCTGGCCATGATCTGGGGGCCATGCTCGATGACCGTAACCTGGCTGCCGAAGCGGCGATAGGCCTGGCCCAGCTCGAGCCCGACATAGCTGCCGCCGAGCACGACCAGATGCGCGGGAAGGTAATCGAGCTCCAGGGTCTCGATGTTGGTCATCGGCGCGGCGTCGAGGAGGCCCGGGATCTCCGGCATCGCCGGATGGGTCCCGAGATTGAGGAAGACCTGCTCGCCCGCGAGCACCCGCGTCCCGCCCGCATTCAGCGCTACCTCAAGGGTCTTGGGCGAGGTGAAGCGCGCGCTTCCCATAATCAGCTCGGCGCCGGTCGCCTTGTAGGCCTTGAGATGCCGCTCGATCAGCCCCTCCACCATCTCGCGCTTGCGTGCCCGGACCCGGGCCATGTCGGTTGCGACCGGACCGGTCATGCTGCCGTAGCGGGCACCGTGATGCGCCAGATCCGCGACCTTGGCGCTCCAGATCTCGTTCTTGCTGGGCAGGCAATTGATGTTGGGGCAGGAGCCGCCGATCCACCGGCGCTCCACCACCGCGACGCGCCGGCCGGATCGCCCGAGATGCCAGGCGATGAACTTGCCGCCTTCGCCGCTGCCGAGAACGAGCGCGTCATAGCGTTCCGGTTGAGCCATGGGTCTCTCCATCTTGGATCGGGAATTGTGGATTAACGGGGCTTCAATCTGCGGATCTGCCGTGACCGGTGCAACCGCGACTGCCGGCTTGGGACCTAGCAGGTTCAGCTACAAGGGTCGAAGTTAATTCGTGGTAAGCCAGAGTTCGGTATAGTCAGAAGAACTTCTGTTGTCTCGGGAGAGCCCTGTCATCGTGATGTCATCACTGATGCCGCAGTGACTTTTCCGGCCGGCCTGACGCATCCCGGGAGGAAGACATGGTTGACAATCGGGCGCTGCTCTATCGCTGGTTCGAGGAGGTGTGGAACAAGAAGCGGGCTGATGCGATCGACGAGATGATGGCATCGGATTGCATCGCTCATGCGCTCCACGGCGATGACGGGACGGTCGTGACAGGGATCGTGCCCTTCAAAGAATTCCACCGCGGTTTCGTGACGCGCTTTCCCAATGCGCGCATCGAGGTTGCCGACACACTCAGCGACGGGGGCCGCACGGCGGCACGCTGTCGGGTGACGGGCAACGAGGCCGGGACGGAGAAGCCGATCGCGTTCATGGGCATCGTCATCAGCTGCTGGAGGGACGGCAAGATCGTGGAGGCCTGGAACAATTTCGGCCTGCATCTCGTGGAGCAGCAGCTCCGCTGATCCATCTATAGACACAATCTATTCGAACTATAGAAACTAGTGATTTGATATATGTGAGGCCGGGGCCGATATTCGCCTCACCAATCAGCCCACGCTGAGGACCCGCTCTCATGACCGACTCCGCCCGCCGCGACCCCTGGCTTCTGACCCCCGGGCCGCTCACCACCTCGCTCACGGTCAAGCAGGCCATGCTCCATGACTGGGGCTCCCGCGACCAGACCTTCATCGCCATCAACCGGCGCATGCGGGAGCGGCTCGTGGAGCTGGCCGGCGGGCAGGGGACTCATGTCTGCGTGCCCATGCAGGGCAGCGGCACCTTCGCCGTCGAGGCGATGCTCGGCAGCTTCCTCCCCGCTGCGGGCAAGCTCCTGATCCTCGTCAACGGCGCCTATGGCAAGCGCATGGTCAGGATGTGCGACTACTACCGCCGTGCCCATGCCGTGCTGGAATGGGCCGAGGACCGGCCGGTCGAGCCGGCGGCGGTGGAGAGCGCGCTTGCTGCCGATCCCGCCATCACCCACGTCGCCGTCGTCCATTGCGAGACCACCTCGGGCGTGCTGAACCCCATCGCCGAGGTCGCCGCCGTGGTCGCCCGTGCCGGCCGGCGCCTGCTCATCGATTCCATGAGCGCCTTCGGCGCGCTTGCCGTCGACGCCCGCGAGATCCCCTTCGATGCGTTGGCCGCCTCCTCCAACAAATGCCTGGAAGGGGTGCCGGGCATGGGCTTCGTCATCTGCCGCAAGGAGGCGCTCACCGCCGCCAAGGGTATTGCGCCCTCACTCTCCCTCGACCTCTTCGACCAGTGGCAGGCCCTGGAGAAGACCGGCCAGTGGCGATTCACCCCGCCGATCCACTGCATCGTCGCCTTCGATCAGGCCCTCAAGGAGCATGAGGCGGAGGGGGGCGTTGCCGGGCGCGGTCAGCGCTACCGCAACAACTGCCGGATCCTGGTGGAGGGAATGCGCCGCCTCGGCTTCGAGACCCTGCTGCCCGACCGGCTCCAGGCGCCGATCATCGTCACCTTCCACATGCCCGCCGATCCCCGCTTCGTCTTCGAGACCTTCTACGACAAGCTGCGGGAGCGGGGCTTCGTCATCTATCCCGGCAAGCTCACTGTCGCCGACAGCTTCCGCATCGGCTGCATCGGCCGGCTCGGGGAGGCGGAGATGAAGGGCGCGCTACGCGCCATCACCGAGGTGATGGGCGAGATGGGTGTGGCGAGCGGAGCACCAGCCCGCGCTGCCGCCAGCGCCTGAACTTCTTTTACTTTCATCGGGAAACTTGCATGACCTTCACCTACCGGCGCAGCTATCGCGGCAAGCTTCAGGCCGCCATCTTCGACTGGGCGGGCACCGTGCTCGATTACGGCTGCCTCGCCCCGGCGGTCACCTACATCGAAGGCTTCAAGCGCGAGGGGGTGGCCATCTCCGTCCAGGAGGCGCGCGAGCCCATGGGCGCCCATAAGCGCGTCCATATCGAGAAGATCCTGGCCATGGAGCCTGTGCGCCAGCGCTGGATCGCCAAGCATGGCAAGCCGCCAGCCGATGCCGATGTCGAGCGCATGTACCAGGCCTTCATCCCGTTGCAGATCGAATGCCTGTCGGACTATTCCACCCTCATCCCCGGCACCCTGGAAGTCGTCGCCAAGCTGCGGGCGCGCGGTTGCAAGATCGGCGCCACCACCGGCTATTCCACCGAGATGACGGCGGTGAACCTGAAGGATGCGGCCCGCCAGGGCTACAAGCCCGACCACGCGGTCTCGGCCACCGAGGTGCCGGCCGGCCGGCCCTTCCCGCATATGTGCCTGGAAAACGTGATCCATCTCGGGATCTCGACGGTCGAAGCCTGCGTCAAGGTCGACGATACCCGGCCCGGCATCGAGGAGGGATTGAGCGCCGGCATGTGGACCATCGGCGTCGCCGTCAGCGGCAACGAGGTCGGCCTCTCGCTCGCGGAATGGAAGAAGCTTTCCAAAGCCGAGCGGGCCCCGCGCCGTGCCGCCGCCTCTGAGCGCCTCGCCCAGTCGGGCGCCCATTACGTCGTCGACAGCATCGCCGACATCATGCCCTGCATCGACGATATCGAAGCCCGCCTCGGCCGCGGCGAGAAGCCTTGAGTGAGGCGCGCCTTTCATCCCCGCCCCCCTTGCGGGGGCGGGTAAGGGTGGGGGGCGATCCGCGGCAGCGGATCATTCAAGAATCC
>DATBBO010000360.1:0-2703 GCA_036270995.1 Dongiaceae bacterium
CCGCCCTCCCGGCGGCCCTTGCCACCGCGCGCAAAAGCCCCATAGTCTTTTCTAGATGGATCAGGCCGGTCTGGGTTCGGTTTCCCGACATCGGGCCAATTCTGTCGCGCCAGGCCATGTCCCGGAAACCTTCCGGCCCCCAAATGGGAGGAGGAGCAGGACATGTCTGTCACGGACGCCGGAAGCGGCGATTCACGAGAAGTCATCGGTCTCTTCCAGGACGAGCGGCGCATGCAGACCGCCGTCGACGAGCTGCTGATCGCCGGATTCGATCGCTCGGCCTGCAGCCTGCTGGCCGATCCCCGGGCGGTGGAGAAGGATCTCGGCCACGCCTATGAGAGGACGGCGGAGCTCGAGGACGAGCCTCAGGCCCTGCGGATCCACTATTTCGGCCGGGATTCGCGGATCGAGGCCCAAGGGCTGATCATCGGCATTCCCGGCTATGCCGGCGGCGTGCTGTCGGCCGGGATCCTCGCGGCGACGGGAGCGCCGGCGCTGACGGTGGCACTCGGCACGGCGGCGATCGGGCTGGGCTGCGCCGTCATCGGTGCCCTCTTCGCCCGCCATATCGGCCGGCGCCACACCCGCTATCTGGAGGCGCAGCTCGCCCGCGGCGGGCTGCTGCTCTGGGTCCGGGTTAAGGATCTGGCCCAGGAGAAGCTGGCCGGCGAGATCCTGAAGCGCCATGCGGCCCAGGATGTGCACGCCCACGACCTGCCCCCGATCGACTACGCGCGCATCCAGGGCGGCATGTCCCATCAGCTGAGCTTCATGAACCGCCTGGGACTCTGAGCGGCCTGGAGCAGGGTGCACAAACGCGCACCCTGCTCTGAAGCCCGCGCGGCGCTTGAGCGTAACAACTCCAGAGCCGGCCAGCTTGGCGGCCGGGTTCCGTGCTCCCTATGATGCAGAGGTGATCTGCGTTCAGGGGAGCAGCGATGACACCCGAGGAATTCCGTCGCCACGGCCATCTTCTGGTCGACTGGATCGCCGATTATCGCGCCCGCGCCGAGAGCCTACCGGTGATGTCGACCGTGGAGCCGGGCGCCATCAAGGCGAAGCTCCCTCCGTGCCCGCCGATGAAAGGCGAGCCCTTCGAGCAGGTCATGGCCGATCTCGACGCCACGATCCTGCCGGGCCTCACCCAATGGCAGCATCCGGGCTTCTATGCCTTTTTCCCCTCCAACGGCCTGCTGGAGAGCGTGCTGGGCGATTACCTCAGCACCGGGCTCGGCGTGCTTGGCCTCTCCTGGCAGGCCTGCCCGGCGCTGACCGAGCTGGAGGAGGTCGCGACGGACTGGTTTCGCCAGATGGTCGGGCTCTCGCCCGCCTGGCAGGGCGTGATTCAGGATACGGCCTCGACCTCGACGCTGCTCGCGCTGATCTGCGCCCGCGAGAAGACCACCAGTTACGCGCTCTCCCGCGGCGGGCTGCAGGATGGCTCTCCGCCTGTGACCGTCTATGCCTCGGCCGAGGCCCATAGCTCGGTCGAGAAGGCGGCGCTGCTCGCCGGTTTCGGGCGCGAGAATTTCCGCCGGATCGAGACCGACGCGACATTCGCGCTTCGGCCCGACGCGCTGTCCCACGCCATCGAGGCGGACATCGCCGGCGGCGCCAGGCCCTCGGCCATCGTCGCCACCACCGGCACGACGGCGAGCACGGCGCTCGATCCCATCGCGCCCATCGCCGGGATCGCCCGGCGGCACGGGCTCTGGCTGCATGTCGATGCGGCCATGGCGGGCTCGGCCATGATCCTGCCGGAATGCCGCTGGATGTGGGCCGGGATCGAAGAGGCCGATTCCCTGGTGATCAATCCGCATAAATGGCTGGGCGCGGCCTTCGACTGCACGCTCTTCTATCTCCGCGATCCCGAGCATCTGATCCGGGTCATGAGCACCAATCCCAGCTATCTCCAGAGTGCCGCGGATGGCCGGGTCAAGAACTACCGCGATTGGGGCATCTCCCTGGGCCGGCGCTTCCGCGCCCTCAAGCTCTGGTGCCTGATCCGCAGCCAAGGCGTGGACGGGCTCCAGGCAAGGCTTCGCCGCGATCTCGAGAACGCGCAATGGCTGGCGGCGGAGGTGGAGCGCACGGCGCCCTGGCGCCTGCTGGCGCCCGTGCCGCTTCAGACCCTGTGCCTCAGCCACGAGCCGCCGGGGCTTGGCCGCGAGGCGCTCGACGCCCATAACCGGGCCTGGGCCGATCGCCTGAACCGCTCGGGCAAGGCCTATCTCACGCCGGCGGTCCTCGGCGGGCAATGGATAGTCCGGGTCTCCATCGGGTCGGCACCGACCGAGCGGCGCCATGTCGAGGCGCTGTGGCAGGCGATGCAGGAGGCGGCATCGGCCGCCTGATGCGGCACCGCCCTTTGCAGACGCCGCTCAAGAGAATGTGAAGCTCGAGCCTTCGGCGCTCGACACAGGGCAGTGCGAGAATGGGCCCCGCAAGGAAAGAGGCCGCCGGATCCGATGAGGCTCGCCGCCGCAACCTTCGCGCTCGTGCTGCTTGCGGCAACGCCGCTGCATTCCGACACATCGCTCAGCTACTGGTACGAATCGCTGACGCGCAATGGCGGCGGCGGGTCCTGCTGCGGCGCCGCCGATTGCCAGGTCGTGGATTCCCGCACGGGCCCGCATGGCTACGAGGCCTTCGTCGACGGGAAATGGACCGCGGTGCCGGACAGCATCATCCTGCGCCGGCACG
>DATBBO010000361.1:0-2794 GCA_036270995.1 Dongiaceae bacterium
CGGATGACGCGGTTCTGGTCGAGAAGCGTGAGCTTGCCCTCGGTCTCCAGCACGCGCTGGATCACGAACATCACGTCGGGGCGGCCGGCATCGTACTCGTCGAAGACGAGTGCGGTTGGCCGCTGCAGCGCCCAGGGCAGCAGGCCCTCGCGGAATTCGGTCACCTGTTTGCCGTCGCGCAGTACGATGGCATCCTTGCCGATCAGGTCGATGCGGCTGATATGGCTGTCGAGATTTACGCGGATGCAGGGCCAGTTGAGCTTGGCCGCGACCTGCTCGATATGGGTCGACTTTCCGGTGCCGTGATAGCCCTGGATCATGACCCGGCGGTTGTAGGCAAAGCCCGCCAGGATCGCGAGCGTGGTATCGTGATCGAAGCGGTAGGCCTCGTCGATATCCGGCACATGCTCGCGCGGGTGGCTATAGGCCGGCACCTGCATGTCGCAGTCGATGCCGAAGCTCTGGGCCACGGAAATGGTGATGTCCGGCAGGGAGCCGTTCTCCGCTGCCGCAGATGTCTCAGGCGCCATATCTCTTCGCTCTCGTTTTGGTTTGCCGTGCTTCTAGCAGGTCCTGGGTCAGACCGCCGCACAGTTTTTCAGGGTGCTGTAGGCGAGATTGATCACCTTCAGCCGCTCCTCCGCCGCCTTGTCGCCGCCATTGGCGTCGGGATGGAGCTGTTTGGCAAGGGTCTTGTAGCGCTTCTTGATCTCCGCCGTCGTGGCCCCGGGGGCGAGCGCCAGCTCCGCCAAAGCCTGTTCCATCTTGCTTTTCGGCCCAGCCGGCTGCGGCGCCCGGCGGGTACCGAAGGGGTCGAGATCCTCGGGGATGAAATCCGCCCCGAAGATATGCCGCGCCGTCTGCCAGCGCCCGAGCGGCCAGGTCGGCCGCTCCCAGGTCACGTCCCGGCGGACATGGGCCTCGATCTCCTCCGGCTTCATGCCGGCGTAGTAGTCCCAGGTGCGGTTGTAGTCGCGGACATGCTCCAGGCAGAACCAGAAATAGTCGTTCAGCCGGTCGCGGGATTTGGGGGCGCGATAGAGCCCCTCGGCCCCGCATCCGGCATGGTCGCAGAGCTGGACCCGCCGCGCCTCCTGGCCGCCGGGGAAGGGATCCACCTCGATCTGTCGGAATGCCCGAGCCATGCCAGAAGTATGGTGAGGCGTTGCGCAAAGGACAAGCTTGACAGGCCAGCAGGGGCATTGGCGCCGGATTTTAGCGCGCCTGGGCGCGCTGGCGCCGGTCGCCAAGGCCGACCACGACCATGCCGGCGATGATGAGCGCGAAGCCGCCCAGAAGCGTGGGATCCACGGGCTCGCCCAGCGCCATCTCGGCCGCGGCGATGCCGAAGGCCGGAACGGCGAGAAAGGAGAGGGAGCTGGTGACGGCCGGCAGCGACCGGGTGACCACGAGAGCGGCCCAGCCGCAGAAGCCGATGCAGATCGGCCCGTTATAGAAAAGCAAGGCCAGGAACGGGGCATCGACCCGCGCATGGAGCGGGCCTTCCACGACGACCGAGAGCATCAGGAGGACGCAGCCGCCGAGCAGCATCTGCCAGGGCGCGAGCTGGAAGGGCGTGAGCCGCCAGGAATGGCCGCGGATCACCAGGATCGCCGCCGCCCAGGCGAAAGCCGCCCCCATGAGCAGCAGGTTGCCGCGCACCGCGCCCGCATTGTTCCAGTCGAAGCCCAGCGGGTTGAACAGCACCAGCACGCCGACGATCCCCAGCACCAGCCCGGCGGCCTTCAGGCCGTTGAGCCGCTCCCCCAGGAAGAGAAGGGCGCCCGGCACAACCCAGAGCGGAGTCGTATAGGCCAGCACCGCCACCCGGCCGGCCGCCATGGATTGCAGACCCAGGATGCAGAGCGTCATGTAGAGGGCGAGCTGCACCAGCCCGCCGACCGCAAGCTGCAACAGATCGCCGCGACCGGGAAGACGGATGCCGCCGGCAAGCGCCAACGCGATGAACAGCGAGCCGGAGCCCAGGAACAGGCGGATCGTGACGAACCAGAAGGGCGGCAGCACCGCCAGGGTAAGCTTCATCACCGGCCAGTTGGCGCCCCAGAGCAGCACCAAGGACCCGAGCAGCAGATAGGCGGTCCGTCGCGAATGGACCCCCGTTTCAAGGGCGACGGCCTGTTGCATCCGGGCGCGGAGGCTAGCATCTTCGCTTCCCCAGGAGGGCCCTCATGCAGGTCAAGGCAGCCATCGAAAAAAAGCTCACCGCGGCGCTGGCGCCGCTCCGGCTCTCGGTCATCGACGATTCGCAGCGCCATGCCGGCCATGCCGGGGCGCGACCCGAGGGCGAGACCCATTTCAACGTCGAGATCGTCGCCGCGCGCTTCGCCGGCCTCGGCCGCGTCCAGCGCCAGCGCCTTGTCTACGAGATACTGGCCGAGGAGCTGAAAGGCCCCGTCCACGCCCTTGCACTCCAGACCCGTACCCCCGAGGAGGATGCGGGGCGGCGGTAGCGGACACAGGGCGCCGCGTGCAGCCTGAACGCAGGCACTGCGCTCCCGCTGGGTTGCCATGAGCGCGCTGTACGCTGAGAGCGCGCCCGCATGCGCAAGGAGTCAGGACCCCTGTCTCTCGAGCGGATGTCCTGGGCGCTGCTCCTGCACAAGGAAGCGAGAAACACGCGTGCCCGCAATGCCTGGGGGAAAACCCGTGAAGCTGGGCGGTTACGCCAAAAGTACTACGATATACTACTTAAGGCGTAGCACCTTTAGTATTGCAGGAACTTTTCGTAGCAAAAGTGATTGAATAAAAGGACACCGCAGCGAGGTATTTGGGC
>DATBBO010000362.1:0-8000 GCA_036270995.1 Dongiaceae bacterium
GTCGAGAGGACCGTCGAGCCGGTCCTGGATCTGCCCGCCACGGCGGCGCTCACGCTGGAGATCTGGCCCCTCGGCGCGGGCAGGATGGGCGCCTTGCCGGGGCTCAGCCTTGGCGAGCTCTCGGGCGGCGCGGATCTGGGCGAGGTCTTCGCCACCAGCGCCTCCCTCAAGAATGCCGCGGGAGATCTCACCGATATCCGGTTGGAGCCGGCGGGCCCGGTCGCGCTGGCAGCAGGAAGGAGCGCCACTCTCGACCTTCTGCTGTCGCGGACGCCGGATCCAGGCACCTATACGGCGCGCCTTCCCCTTCACGCCTTTGCCGCGAAGCAGAGTCAGGCGGTCGATATCACGCTCAAGGTGCGTGTCTTCTGGGGCTTTCTGCTGGCCGTGATCGGGCTGGGCGTGGCGCTCGGCTGGCTGTTCAATGTGTATCTGGCCCAACGTGCGGCGCTGGGTGCGGCGCAGCTCCAGGGCTTGCGCGATGCCGGCGCGATCGCGAGCCGCGCCCTGCCACAGAAGGACTCGGCCGCGCAGCAGCGTCTGATCGCTCTCGCGGCAGCGGTGGCTGCGAAGGTGCGTGCCGCCCGCGGCGTGGCCGATGTCCAGGCCGCCGTCAAGGATGGGCAGGATAGGGCCGCCACCATCGAAGCCCGGGCAGCGGATACGGCAAAGCAATTCGCCGAGGCCATGATCCGGCTGCAGGGTTGGTGGGCCCCCGATGGTGCCGCCCTGGACGACGCTCTCGAGGGCCGGCTCCTGCCGTTGCGGCAGACATTGGAAACGATCGAGCGCACTGGTGCCGCCGGTGACGCCGAGGCGGCTCTCGCACGCGTCGCGGAGCTGGAGGCGCGGATCAGGAACGATGTCCCCCGGCTGCTTCGCGCCTGGCTGGTCGATCTCAACGCCGCCCTTGAGAGCTTCGGGCCCTGGGGCGATGGCACGCAGGAGCCGGAATCGACCCGGCATGGGCTGCTCGCCAATCTGGCCGCCGCCTATGTCCTGACAGATCCCGCGCAGCTCCTGCGGCAGTCGAATGCGATCGCACGCGCCCTCGGCGGCTGGGTCACCCTGACGGCGCCGAGCGGCATGGCGCGATCGCTCAGGCGGGCCGGCGAGATCCTTCGGGCGGGAGGGCAGGCAGCCCTGGCCGATGCGCTGATGACTCATGCTGCCTCGAGCCAGAGCCTCGGGGCCGATCGCCAGGATCTGATCGGCAGAATCGGGGCGCTCGCCGCCACGCGGCGCGAGGTCGAGGGCATGCTGCGCACGGCCCGGCCAGGCGACGCAGCCCTCGACAAGCTCCTGGGCGGCGGCGATATCGAGGGCGCGGCGAAGCTGATGGCCCCACCGCCCGCGGCACCCCACGCCTTCGCTGCCTTCGCCTTTCCCCCGGTCGAGCCTCTGACGCGGCCAAGCGCCGCGCTGCCGACGGCTGAGGACCCGGTGACCCTGCCCCGGATCCGCGTGGCACCCCATCTCGAGACCCGGGCGACCGGCCGGATCGAGCTCGACTGGTCGCTCGCCAGTTTGGCGAAATCGGCCCCAGGCTGGGAGCGCGACCCCGCTACCGCGGCCGACCTCGCCAATGAAAGTGCGGACGGCGTGGACCTGACGGCGCGGGAGCCCGGGTTCCTCACCATCTCGGCCGTGTTCGCCGGCCAATCGCCGGTCTCGGTCCGAACTTATATCGGTGAGCCCGTCGAATCCCCGGACTATCGCCAGACCGCCGCCGAGACGCAGCGCGTGAACAATGCGACGGCGGCCGTGGCCGCTGTGGTCACGGTGTTCTTCGGCTACGAGATTTTCATCGCCGGCTGGTTTGGAACCTTCGCCGATTTCTTTTCGGCCTTCCTCTGGGGCTTCTTCGGCCAGTTCGGCCTGGAGCGCATGCGCGACCTGGCCAAACCGATGACATCAAAGGCGCCGAGCTAGCACCTCGCCAGAAATTCCTCCATCCTTGAAGATCCGCATCCGCTGATCTCGGCCGCCTGATGAACCCGAAGGCGTTTGCGCGTCTGACATACTGCTCGTATTATGCAACCGGTTTAATAATGAGAGCATCGCTCGAAAATTCGGGAGAAGGATCGTCATGTCGCTCACCCTCTATTTCCACCCCCTCTCCTCCTTTTGTCAGAAGGCGCTGATCGCCTTCTACGAGAACGACATCCCCTTCACGCCGCATATGGTGAACCTCTTGGACGAGGCCTCCGCGACAGCCTTCAGGAAGATCTGGCCCATCGGCCGGTTTCCGGTGCTGCGCGACGAAGCGCGGGACCGGACCGTCCCCGAATCCAGCATCATCATCGAATATCTGGCGCAGCATTATCCGGGTCGCACGCAGCTTGTCCCCGCGGATGGAGACGCTGCTCGGCAGATGCGCCTGCGCGATCGCTTCTTCGATCTCTACGTCAATGTGCCTGTGGGCAAGGTGGTGACCGACAGGCTGCGGCCGCCGGGAAGGAACGATCCCCACGGCGTCGAGGAGGCGAAGGCGCTGCTACGCACCTCTCTCGGCATGATCGAGCAGGACATGGCCAAGAAAACCTGGTCCATGGGAGATTCCTTCACCATGGCCGATTGCGCCGCCGCACCGGCGCTCTTCTACGCCGACAAGGTGATCCCCTTCGGCGAGACCCACAAGAATGCCGCCGGCTATCTCGCCAGGCTGATGGCACGCCCCTCCTACGCCCGGGCGCTGGAGGAAGCGAAGCCCTATCTGAAGCTCATGCCGAACTGAGGAAGCGCCGACCTCAGGAAGGTGGCGTGACGTTGATCCAGATGGTTTTGGTCTGCAGATACTGGTCCAGCGCTTCGGCGCCGTTGTCGCGCGCCAGGGACCCGGACTTGCGGTAGCCGCCGAAGGGCGTCTTCACATCGCCTTCGGTGAACTTGTTGATCGAGACCGTGCCGCAGGGGAGGCGTCGCGCGAGATAGAGCGCGCGGTCGATGTCCTTGGTGAAGATCGTGGCATGCAGGCCGTAATCCGTATCGGTGGCGATCTTGAGGGCTTCCTCGAAGCTCGTCGCCGGAATCACGCCCAGGACCGGGCCGAAGATCTCCTCCCGTGCGATGGTCATGCCGGGCGCGACCTCGTCGAAGACCGTGGGGGCGACATAGTAGCCGGCGCGATCGAGGGGCTTGGCGCTGCCCTCGATGATCTTGGCGCCTTCCTTCTCGCCCTTGGCGATATAGCCCAGCACGCGCCGCTGATGCTCCTCGGAGATCATCGAGCCCATCTGGGTCGATGGATCGAGGGGATCGCCGACCTTGAGGGCGCGGATGCTCTCCAGGACCTTGCCGAGGAAGGCGTCCTTGACCTTGGCATGGACGATCTGGCGCATATTGGCAGAGCAGTTCTGGCCGCCGTTCCAGCAGGCGGCGGAGACCGCATTGGCGACGAGATCATCGGTGATCTCCGCATCCTCGAGCACGATGAAGGGGCTCTTGCCTCCCATCTCGAGGCCGACGGGCTTGAGATTGCTCTCCGAGGCGTATTTCAGGAAATAGGCCCCGACCTCGGTCGAGCCGGTGAAGGAGACGACGTCGATGCCGCTGTGGCGGCCGATGGCCTGGCCGGCCGTCTCGCCATAGCCGGGGAGCACGTTCAGCACCCCCGCGGGAAGCCCCGCCTCGGCGGCGAGCTCGGCGAGGCGAAGGGCCGTCAGCGACGTCTGCTCCGCGGGCTTCAGCACCGCCGAGCATCCGGCAGCCAGTGCCGGCGCCAGCTTCCAGGCCGCCATGAGCAGGGGAAAGTTCCAGGGGAGCACGAGGCCCGCCACCCCGATGGGCTCCTTGACGATGACGGCAAGCGCCGTCTCGGCCGTGGGCGCCACCTTGCCGAAGCTCTTGTCGATCAGCTCGGCATACCATTGGAAGAAGGTCGGGACCTCGTTGCCGATCTCGTGCAGGCAGTCGGTGATGGTCTTGCCGCTATCGAGGGATTCCAGCGTCGCCAGCTCCTCCTTATGGGCACGGACGAGATCGGCCAGCTTCAGCAGCACCTCTTTGCGCGCCTCCGGCGCGGCGCGCGACCAGCTTCCCGCCTCGAAGACCCGGCGCGCCGCCGCGACGGCGGCATCGACATCGGCCGCGTCGCAATGCGCGACGGTGCCCAGCATCTCTCCCGTCGCCGGGTTGATGTTCTCGAAGACCTTGCCGGAGGCGGCGGGGCGGAACTTGCCGTCGATGAAGGCCTGGCTCGGCAGCTTGAGCCGGGCGGCGATCGAGCGGTATCTGTCGATTCCAGGCATGTCGTTCATGGCGGCCTCCCAGCTGGCGTGCGACCGAGGCTTGAACCCCGTAGCTGGCGAGGATAGAGCCGGATCCGCGCGCGAAAATGGCCAGGGCGGCCGCGAACTTGACCGTGGCCGTCAGCTGTCCCGGTTTGCCGCGTTCAGCTAGTCGATGACGTAGTACTTGAGCGGCTTGCTGCGGCCGACGGCGAAGAGGATGCAACGTCCCTCGAAATGATGCGCCCAGAAGCCGGCGTCAGATATCCAGGTTCGCCACGTTCAGCGCGTTGGCTTGGATGAACTGGCGGCGAGGCTCGACGAGCTCACCCATCAGCGTCTCGAAAATATCGCCCGCATCCTCGGCATGGCTGACGCGGACCTGAAGGAGCGAGCGGGCCTGGGGATCGAGGGTGGTCTGCCAGAGCTGCTCCGGGTTCATCTCCCCGAGTCCCTTGTAGCGCTGCACCGTCATGCCCTTGCGGCCCTGCTCCAGCACCGCCTCCACCAGGGAGAGCGGGCCGGTGATCTCCGTCTCCTTGTCCTTGGTGACGAGGCGAGCGTGATGGGCATAGACCTGCTGCAGCTCCGAGGCCATGGCATCGAGCCGGTGACTCTCGGCCGAGCGGATCAGCGGCCCGTCGATGACATGGCGCCGGGTGACGCCGCGCAGCCGCCGGCTGAAGGCGAGCCCGCCATCCTCCTGCGCCTCGCCCATCCAGCCCCGGTTCTCCGGCGTCGTCAGAGAGTCGAGGCGCCGGGCGATATAGGTGGCGGCCTGCCTTGCGCGCTCACGATCCGGGATGATCTCGGGGTTGAGGGCGCCGGCGATCGCCGCCTGCTCCACGACATCGGCGCTGCCGACCTTGCGGATCAGCGGCTGCATATGCAGCCGGCAGAGGCTCGCCCGGTCGACCAGCCGGCGCAGGTCCTGACCTGCGATCTGGTCGCCGTCATGGAGGCGCAGCACCGTGCCCTCGATGCCGGCATCGATCAGGAAGCTCTCCAAGGCCCGCTCGTCCTTCAGATAGCGCTCGGAGGAGCCCTTCTTGGCCCGGTAGAGCGGCGGTTGGGCGATGTAGAGATAACCCTTGTCGATCAGGTCGGGCATCTGGCGATAGAAGAAGGTCAGCAGCAGGGTGCGGATGTGGGAGCCGTCGACATCGGCGTCGGTCATGATGATGATCCGGTGATAGCGGATCTTGCCGATCTCGAACTCCTCCGAGCCGATGCCGGTGCCGAGGGCGGCGATCAGCGTGCCGATCTCGGCCGAGCCCAGCATCTTGTCGAAGCGGGCCCGCTCCACATTCAGGATCTTGCCACGCAGCGGCAGGATCGCCTGGTTCTTGCGGTTGCGCCCCTGCTTGGCCGACCCGCCGGCGGAATCGCCCTCGACGATGAAGAGCTCGGAGAGGGCCGGATCGCGCTCCTGGCAGTCGGCGAGCTTGCCGGGGAGCGAAGCGAAATCGAGGGCGCCCTTGCGCCGCGTCAGCTCGCGCGCCTTGCGCGCCGCCTCGCGGGCCGCGGCCGCCTCCACGACCTTGGCGACGATGCGCCTGGCCTCGGCCGGATGTTCCTCCAGCCACTGGTTCAGCTTCTCCGCCACCACGCTCTCGACCGCGGGCCGCACCTCGGAGGAGACGAGCTTGTCCTTGGTCTGGGAGGAGAACTTGGGATCGGGCACCTTGACCGAGAGCACGCAAGTCAGCCCCTCGCGCATGTCGTCGCCCGAAAGCGCCACCTTCTCCTTCTTCGCGATGCCGCTGTCATTGGCATATTGGTTGATCTGGCGGGTCAGCGCGGCGCGGAAGCCGGCGAGATGCGTGCCGCCATCGCGCTGCGGGATGTTGTTGGTGAAGCAGAGCATCGTCTCGTGATAGCTGTCGTTCCACTCCATCGCCGCTTCCAGGGTGATGTCGTCCTTCTCGCCCTTCAGGACGATGGGCGGCACATGCAGCGCGTTCTTGTTGCGGTCGAGGTAGCGCACGAAGGCCTCGACCCCGCCCTCGTAATGGAGCTCGACCGATTTCGTCTCCACGCCGCGGGCGTCGCTCAGCTGCAGCCTCACGCCGGAATTGAGGAAGGCCAGCTCGCGCAGCCGGTGCTCCAGTGTCGCGAAGTCGAACTCGGTGTTGGTGAAGGTCTGGCGGGAGGGGAGGAAGACCACTTGGGTCCCGCGCCGGCCATTGGCCTCGCCCTCCACCACGAGCGGCGCGTCGGGCTCGCCATGGCGGAAGCGCATGAAATGCTCCTTGCCGTCGCGCCAGATGCGCAGGTCGAGGCGCTCGGAGAGGGCGTTCACCACCGAGACGCCGACGCCATGGAGGCCGCCGGAGACCTTGTAGGAGTTCTGGTTGAACTTACCGCCGGCGTGGAGCTGGGTCATGATGACCTGCGCCGCCGAGACGCCTTCCTCCTTGTGGATGTCGACGGGGATGCCGCGGCCGTTATCCAGCACGGTGACGGAGCCGTCGCCGTTCAGCGT
This sequence comes from Dongiaceae bacterium, assembly GCA_036270995.1. GTDB lineage: Bacteria > Pseudomonadota > Alphaproteobacteria > Dongiales > Dongiaceae > DASXQK01. The sequence goes on from DATBBO010000362.1 coordinate 6,715, forward strand.
CACCTCGATGCGGTCGCAATAACCGGCCAGCGCCTCGTCGATGGAGTTGTCCACCACCTCATAGACCATGTGGTGCAGGCCCGAGCCGTCATCGGTGTCGCCGATATACATACCCGGACGCTTGCGCACGGCATCGAGCCCGCGCAGCACGGTGATGGCGGTCGAATCATAGGCGCCCGTCGGACCTTCGGTCGGCGCGCCTTCGGGCGTCGGTCCGCCATTGCTGGCGGCGGCGGAGTGGGAGATGTCATCGGTCTTCTTGACCGGCTTGTTGGCCATAATCCGTCAGTTCCTGGTAATGCGGGCGTCCGACACGCGGAAGAACTGGGCCGCTTCGCCGAACGCGGCGAAGAGCCCGTGATCCGTGCCGGTGAGCCACGCCTGGACGCCGAGCGCGAGCAACGCGCCGAACAGCGCGCGGCGGCGCCGGTCGTCCAGATGAGCGGCGATCTCGTCGAGCAGCAGCAGCGGGGGCCGGCCACGCTCGGTCGCCATGAGCCGCGCCTGCCCGAGAAGAATGGCAATCAGGAGCGCCTTCTGCTCGCCGGTCGAGCAGTCCGCCGCCGGCATGCCGGTGGCCTCGAAGGCAACGAGAAGATCGCTCCGATGAGGTCCCAGATGGGCACGCCCGGCCTCGGCATCAAGGGCGCGGCCGGACGCAAGCCGGGCACGCATGCGCTCCTCGGCGGCGAGCGCCGGTATCTCGCCGAGCCAGGCTTCGACCTCGCCCTGAAGGGCGAGCGTCGGGCGCGGGAAGCTTCCATCCGCTTCGGCGAGGACCACGCCGAGGCGGGCTGCGAGATCGAGCCTGGCCGCGGCAATCGCCACCCCCTGCTCGGTGATCTGCTGCTCCAGGGCGTCGAGCCAGCCAGGCTGCGCGGCGGGTCCTTCGCCGCGCAGCAGGCGCATGCGCTCGGAGGCCGCCAGCTCATAGGCATTGAGCCGGCCGGCATGGCCCGGATCGAAGCAGAGCACGAGGCGGTCGAGGAAGCGCCGGCGGGCCGATTTGGAATCGAGGAAGAGCCCGTCCATCTGGGGCGTGAGCCAGAGCACGGCCAGGCGCTCGGCCAGGCCCGTCAGGCCGCGCTGGGGGGCGCCGTCGATGCGCAGCAGCCGGCGCTCCCGGGCGCCCTCCTCGGCCGCGGGATCGCGCCCGGTGCCGATCTCGCATTCCCCCACCGGGCCAGCCAGCCGGGCGGCCACGGCCCAGGGCCGCGTTGCCGCGTCAGGGATTTCGCCGGGTAGCGAGGGCGAACGGCGGTCGACCTCGCCCAGCCTCGCCTGGC
>DATBBO010000363.1:0-2485 GCA_036270995.1 Dongiaceae bacterium
CGAGGTCGAGAAGCTCGGCCGCCGCGCCCTGGCGCTGGAGGTCGATTGCACCGCGGAGAGCGAGGTCGCACAAGCCTTCGCCGTGGGGAAGGGCTTCACTGGCACCATCGACATCCTCGTCAACAATGTCGGCCAGAGCGCGCGGGAGCGGGCGAGCGAGTTCTGCCGGTCGAGCGCCGAGGTCTGGCGCTTTGTGCTCGACGTCTCCCTCTTCTCGACCATGCTCTGCGCGCGCCAGGTGGCGCCGGAGATGCGCCAGCGCGGGGCCGGCAAGATCGTCAATATCAGCTCCCATGTCGCCTTCACCGGCGATGTCGGCGCCGCCGACTATGCGGCCGCCAAGATGGGCGTGCTGGGATTCACCCGCTCGCTCGCCCGCGAACTTGCGCCCCACGGCGTCAATGTCAATGCCATCTGCCCCGGGGTCGTCAAGACGCGGGTCCTCGACGGCCTCTCGGCCGAGGCGGTCGATGCGCTGCGCCAGGCCGTTCCGCTCCGGCGCTTCGCCGAGCCCGAGGAGATCGGACGCGTCGTGGTCTTCCTCGCCAGCCGCGACAGCGATTTCATTACCGGCCAGTCGCTCATCGTCGATGGCGGCCAGTGGATGATCTAGCGAGGGCCTAGCGCCGGCGGCGCGCCGTCTCCGCTGTCTTCTTCGCCGCGGCGGCCTTGCCGCGCCCACGCATCGCCCGGCCCAGCGGCTTGCAGGCCGTCACCTTGATCTCGATCCGGCAGTCGAACATGAAGTCGATGCGGAAGATCGAGCGGGTCGGGCAATCGCGCTTGAAGAACTCGGCATAGGCCTTGTTCATCTCGTGGAAGTCGCGCGGGTCGCGCAGCCAGACGGAGCTGTCGACCACGTCATCGAATGTGCATCCAGCCTCCGCCAGGCTCGCCTCGAGGTTGCGGAGCGCGGCGCGGGTCTCATCCGCCATGCTGCGCGGCGGCAGCTTGTTGCCGTCGCTCACCACGAGGCCCTTCTCGTCATAGACGACCTCGGTGGGATCGAAGCCGTGATCGGCCTGCGCCGAGGTGAAGACGAAATCTCCCGCCCGCATCGCAAGCGAGATGGGAAAGCCCGGCTCGCTGCCATAGGCGATCTTGCGCGGCGCCGCGGCGGGCTGCGCCCGCTTGGCTCCCGCCTGCGCCCGCTTCACCGGGCGCTTCGCCGCTTTTGCCATCTCCCCTCCCTGACTGGATCGGCTCTCAATGCTCGGCTAGGCCGAAGCCGCCCATCTCGATCTCCGGCGTCCGGCCGGTCACCAGATCGGCGGTGATATGGCCGGAGCCGCATCCCATGGTCCAGCCGAGATGGCCGTGGCCGGCGGCGATGTAGAGATTGGGCATCGGCGAGCGGTCGAGGATCGGCGTGCCTGAGGGTGTCACCGGCCGGACCCCCGCCCATCTCAGGGCCGCCGCACCCTCGAGGCAGCGGGCGAAGCCGGGGAAGACGCTGATCACATTGTCCGTGATGGCCTTGCAGCGCACCGGGCTCGGCGTCGTGTCGTAGCCCGCGACCTCGGCGGAGCCCGAGATCCGCATGCGCTCGCCGAGCGGCACCAGGCCGAACAGCCTTCCATCGTCGATAATGGGCATCTGCGTCCGGCCGGCCCAGGGTGCCGCCGGCACGGTGATGGTCACGCCCTTGACCGGATAGATCGGGACGCGGATGCCGACGCTCCTGAGCACGATCGGCGTATAGCTCGCCAGGGCCGCGACGAAATTGTCGGCGGCGAGGCTGCCGGTAGCGGTGCTGACGGCGGCGATCCGGCCGCCGCGCGGCTCGAGGCCGAGGATCGGCGTCCCATAGTGGAACTTGACCCCGAGCGCCGCGCAGCGCGCGGCCAGCGCGGTCGTGAATTTGTGGCAATCGCCCACCTCGTCCTGGGCGAAGTAGAGTCCGCCGACGAGGGACTTCGCCGTTGCCTCCAGCGCCGGTTCACGCCGGAGGCATTCCGCCCGGTCGGCAGGCTCGAAGGTGAGGCCGTGGCCCGACATGAACTCCGCGGCCTTCAGCCCGGCGGCGAAGGACTGAGGGCTGGTATAGATCTTCAGCACGCCGACGGTCCTGAGATCGTATTCGATCCCGGTCTCGGCCCGGATCTGCTGCAGGATCTTCAAGCTGTGGAGCGCCAGCTTCAGATTGGTCAGCGAGTTGCGGCGGAAGCGCTCCGGCGTGCAATTGGCAATGAAGCCGAGGCCCCAGCGCCACATGTGCGGGATGGCGCCGTAGCGGACGAGGAGGGGGGCGTCCTCTTTGCCCAGCCATTTCCAGATCTTGCCGGGCATGCCCGGCTGCGACCAGGGCTCGACCTCGCTGGCATGGATGACGCCGCCGTTGCCGAAGCTGGTCTCCAGCGCCGCGCCGCTGCGGCGCTCGACGACCTCGACCTCATGGCCCTGCTTGGCCAGGAAATAGGCGGTCGCCGTGCCCACGATGCCGGCACCGAGAACGATCGTCTTCATCCCATGTCCCCTGCTCGCC
>DATBBO010000364.1:0-4606 GCA_036270995.1 Dongiaceae bacterium
GCGAGAGCCCGCTGGATGCCGGCCAGATCCTGGAGTTCGGCTTTGGGCATGTGGTCATCGCCACCGGGGCCTTGTGGCGACGCGATGGGATTGCGCGCTATCACCTGGCGGCCATTCCGACCGGCCCGGGCGCGAGGATCCTGACGCCGGACGATCTCATGGACGGCGCGAGACCGGGGGGCCGCGTCCTGATCTATGACGACGACCACTACTATATGGGCGGGCTGATGGCCGAGCTGCTGGTCGTGGAAGGGGCGAAGGTGACCCTGGTGACCCCGGCCTCGGAGGTCTCCAACTGGGCTCGCAACACCTTGGAGCAACACAAAATTCAGACCCGGCTCCTGACGCTCGGCGTGGCCATCGAGACCAACCGGGCGCTGAGCCGGATCGAGACGGGCGGGGTGGAGACGGCTTGTATCTTCACAGGCCGCCGATGGGAGCAGGCGGCCGATGCGGTCGTGCTCGTCACCGCGCGCCTGCCCCGAGAGGCGCTCTACCGGGATCTGCTGGCCCGGCGTGCCGATTGGGCGGGGGCCGGGCTCCTCTCCGTCAGGGCCATCGGGGATGCCTGGGCGCCTTCCACGATCGCCGCCGCCGTCCATGCCGGCCGGCGCTATGCCGAGGAGTTCGAGGAGCCACGCTCCCCCGATGCGATGCCCTTCCGGCGCGAGGTGACGGCGCTTGCCGTGCCCTAGCACCCCGAAAATCCAGGCTTTACGCACCTTAGGGCCAGTGTCTTATAGTGCTTTCGAGACTCGAGCGGGGGAGTAATGGGGATGCGCCGGCTGTTTCTGGCCGTCGGAACTGTCTTGATGGCCGTCAGCCTGGCAGTGGCGGGTCGCGCGGCGACCTCGCCGATTCACGTGACAATCTTGCATTTCAATGACGCCTATGACATCGCGCCCCCTTCGGGCCAGGGGGGCTGGGCCGAGGCCACGACCCTGATTCACCTCTCGCGGATCCACGACATCAACACCATCGTCACTTACGGCGGCGATCTGATCTCGCCCTCCTTCATCTCGAGCATGACCCAGGGCGCCCATATGATCGCCCTGATGAACGATATCGGCGTCGACTATGCCGGCTTCGGCAGCCATGACTTCGACTTCGGGCCCGAAGTTCTGGCCCGGCGCATCGCCGAATCCAAGTTCGTCTGGCTCGCCACCAACATCCGTGACGCCGATGGCAAGCCCTTCGATGGGGTGCACGCGGTTGCCCTTCGCCGCATCGGCCCGGTGACGCTGGGCTTCTTTTCGCTGCTGTCCCCCGAGACGGCGAACGAATCCAGCCCTGGGCCCGGAATCAACTTCCTCCCGCCCGAGCTCGTCGCGACCGAAGCGGTCGCCAAGCTGAGGGCCGCGGGTGTCGATGTCGTCATCGCCCTGACACATCAACCTCTCGACGCCGACAAGGCTCTGATCAAGGCGGTGCCCGGCATCGACCTCGTCCTGGGGGGTGACGAGAAGGAGCCCCTGGCCATCGAGCAGGACGGGGTTCCGATCCTGAGGACCGGGATCAATCTGAAATACCTGGCAAAGGTCGAGATCGTCATCGACAAGCAGCCGGGAGCCGCGGCCAAGGTCTCGATGACCTATCATCTGGTGCCAACGGCGGGCGTCAAACCCAACGCCAAGATGGCAGCCGAGATCGCCCTCTACGAGACGGATTTCGAGAAGGAGCTCGCCCAGCCGGTGGCGATCCTCTCCAGCCAGCTCGACAGTCGGTTGGCGACGGTGCGCACGGCGGAGAGCAGCATGGGCGACCTCATCGCCGAGGCAATGCTGGCCGGCAGCGGCGCCGATGCGGCCATCATGAACGGCGGCGGAATTCGGGGCGACCGGCTCTATGCCCAGGGCTCCCAGCTGACGCGTCGGGATATCCAGCGCGAGCTGCCCTTCGACAACCGCCTCATCGTGGTGGAGCTGCCCGGCTCGGCCATCCTTGGCGCGCTGGAGAACGGGGTGTCGCAGGTTGCGACCCAGGCGGGCCGCTTCCCCCAGATCGCCGGCATGTCCTTCACCTTCGATCCGGGCAAGCCTGCGGGCAAGCGCGTCTCCAAGGTCACCATCGACGGCAAGCCCATCGACCCGAAGAAGATCTATCGTCTGGCCATCAACGACTACATGGCCCGCGGCGGCGATGGTTATGACATGCTGGGCACGGCCAAGCGGCTCGACCTTCCCGGCACCAGCCGTCCGTTGACGGAGGTCGTCGTCGACTATCTGAAGGGCAAGGGCGAGATCGCGATCGAACCGGGCGAGCGCATCCATCGCATCGAGTAGGCGCGTATGACTCAGCCGCTATACCGCAACATGACGGCCGATCAGCTTCGGCTGCAATACAACCCCAGCCGCAGCATGCCCGAGGCCCCGCAGCTCTTTCAGGCTTGGAAGGACCGCAGCGCAGCCTTCCGCGCCGCCGCCAGGGGCGAGCTCGACATCGCCTATGGCGAGCACCCGGCCGCCCGCTTCGATCTCTTCCTCCCCGATGCGCCATCGCCGCGCCTCCATGTCTATATCCATGGGGGCTATTGGCAGGCCTTCGGCAAATCGGATTTCAGCTTCATGGCGGAGGGGCTGACGCGAGCGGGCATGGCGGTCGCGGTGCTGGGCTATCCCCTCTGCCCGACGGTTGCCATACCGGGCATCATCCGCCATGCGCGCCTCGCCCTCTCTTTTCTCTGGCGCGAAGGCGAGCGGCTGGGGCTCGCGCGAAACAAAATCCAGATCTCCGGCCATTCCGCCGGTGCCCATCTCTGCGCCATGCTGCTGGCGACCCTCTGGCCCAAATTCGAGGCGGACCTGCCCGAGGAGATCATCGACAGCGCCGTGCTGATCAGCGGTGTCTACGACCTCGAGCCGCTGCGCTTTATCGAGACGGGCAAGGCTCTCAGGCTGACGCCGGAGCTGGCCAAGCAGCTCTCCCCGTTCGGCCTGCGCTCGGCGGGCAAGGCCCGGCTCCTGCTCTGCACCGGCGGTCAGGAGAGCGATGAGTTCAAGCGCCAGACCAGCGTGCTGGGCCGGCTCTGGGCGCGCCAGGGCAGCAATCTCGAGGTCATCACTTTTCCCATGCGCAATCACTTCACCATTCTCGATGAGCTCGCGCTGCCGGATTCCGCTCTGGCCCGGCGCTGCCTGGAAATGCTCGAGGCTTGAGGATCCGGCTGCACTGTCCGGTCTCGCAAGAAAAGGGAGGAAACCATGGCCAAGAACCGCAAGGTGATCATCACCTGCGCTGTCACAGGATCGATCCACACCCCGACCATGTCGCCTCATCTGCCGTTGACGCCGGCGGAGATCGCCGAGCAATCCATCGGCGCGGCCGAGGCTGGGGCCGCGATCATCCATCTTCATGCCCGCGATCCCAAGGATGGCCGGCCGACTCCCGACCCCAAGGTCTTCATGGAGTTCCTGCCGCGGATCAAGCAGGGCTGCGAGGCCGTGATCAACATCACGACTGGGGGCGGCGCCGGAATGAGTCTCGAGGAGCGGCTGGCGGCACCCTTGCGCGCCAGCCCCGAGATGACCTCCCTCAACATGGGCTCGATGAACTTTGGCCTCTATCCCATGCTGCAACGCTACAAGAGCTTCAAATACGACTGGGAGCCGAAGCATCTGGAGGGCAGCCGCGACTTCATCTTCCGCAACACCTTCAAGGATATCGAGCGGGTCATGAAGGAGCTGGGGGAGGGGCACGGCACGCGCTTCGAGTTCGAATGCTACGATGTCGGCCATCTCTATACCCTGGCGCACTTCCTCGACCGCGGCCTCGCCAAGCCGCCGCTCTTCGTGCAGACGATCTTCGGCATCCTGGGCGGCATCGGCGCGGACCACGAGAACCTCGTCCATATGCGCCACATCGCCGACAAGCTGTTCGGCGACCAGTATCACTGGAGCATCCTCGCCGCCGGCCGTCATCAGCTGGGATTCGTCACCATGGGCGCGATCATGGGGGGCAATGTGCGCGTCGGGCTGGAGGACAGCCTCTATGCCGGCAAGGGCCGACTGGCCAGCTCCAATGCCGAGCAGGTCGGCATCGTACGGAGCATCCTGAACGGCCTCTCCCTGGAGGTCGCCACCCCGGCGGAGGCTCGCGAGATGCTCGCGCTGAAGGGCGGCGACCGGGTGGCGTTCTGAGCGGGGAGGCCAAGAAGTGTCGGCTTGGACCTATCTGGTCGTGGCGGGCCTGTTCGAGATCGGCTGGCCGGTCGGGCTGAAGCTGGCCCAGGTCGAGGGTCAGAGGCTGTGGGGTGTCGTGATCGCGATCGCATTCATGATGGCGAGCGGAACCCTCCTCTGGCTGGCGCAGAGGGAGATCCCGCTCGGCACGTCCTACGCCGTATGGACCAGCATCGGAGCCGTCGGCACATTCTTCTATGGGGTGATGATCTATGGCGATCCTGCGAGCCTCGGGCGCTTCCTTGGCGTGGGCTTGATACTCGGCGGCGTGGTGGTCCTGCAGGGTCCCGTGCCGGTAGAGTAGGACCCAGGCGCACCGGCCGCCCGCAGAGACCCTGAGGCCGAAGCCGGGCAGGCTATCGTCGAAATAGTCGACCTGCCCGACGGAAGCGCCGCCTCACCCTGGGCCCCTATCCGGATCTCCCCCT
>DATBBO010000365.1:0-4919 GCA_036270995.1 Dongiaceae bacterium
GCCCGAGCCGGAAGCCCCGAGGTCGCCATCGAGGTGACGCTGCACAAGCGTGCGGACGAGAGAAGCTGGCAGGCCTTCGCCAAGCCGGGCCGGCGGTTGGCCCCCGGCGACCGCATCCTGTTCGGCGAGGATCTGGCGGCCGAGGTCCTGGATAAATCGCCGGCCGGGGACATACTGCTTGGCTTCGACCGCGGCGGGCCCGCGCTGATGGCCGCTCTGCACCGCCAGGGGGCCATGCCCCTGCCGCCCTATATCCGCAAGCTCCGGCCCGTCGAGGCCGGGGACGCCGAGGATTACCAGACGGTCTATGCCGGGCCCGAGGGAGCGGTGGCGGCCCCCACCGCCGGGCTCCATTTCACCCCCGCCATGCTGGAGCAATTGACGGCGCGCGGGATCGAGCGGGCGACCCTCACGCTGCATGTGGGCGCCGGCACTTTCCTGCCGGTCAAGGCCGAGCGCATCGAGGAGCATCGCATGCACGCCGAATATGGCGAGATCCCGCTGGCCGCTGCCGAAGCCATCAACCGGGCCAAGGCCGAAGGCCGGCGGATCGTCGCCGTGGGCACCACCTCGCTCCGGCTGCTGGAATCCGCCGCCGGCCACGATGGGCGCCTCGCCCCCTTCGCCGGCGAGACCGAGATCTTCATCACCCCCGGCTACCGCTTCCGCGTCGTCGATCTGCTGATGACCAATTTCCATCTGCCGAAATCGACGCTGTTCATGCTTGTGGCGGCCTTCGCCGGCCTCGAGCGCATGCGGCAGGCCTATGCCCACGCCATCGCCTCGGACTACCGCTTCTTCAGCTATGGCGATGCCTCGCTGCTGGAGCGCGCCGCATGAGCGGTTCTTGCTTCGAGCTCCTGGCGCGGGACGGCAAGGCGCGCCGCGGGCGGATCCATACCGCCCATGGCACGGTGGAGACCCCGGCCTTCATGCCCGTGGGCACGGCGGGCACGGTCAAGGCCATGCTGCCGGAATCCGTCGCCGCCACCGGCGCCGAGATCCTGCTGGGCAATACCTATCACCTGATGCTGCGGCCGGGTGCGGAGCGGGTTGCGGCCCTCGGCGGCCTGCACAGATTCATGAACTGGCCGAAGCCCATCCTCACGGATTCCGGCGGCTTCCAGGTCATGAGCCTCTCTGAGCTGCGCAAGATCGACGAGCAGGGCGTGGAGTTCCGTTCCCATCTCGACGGCAGCCGCCATCTGCTGACGCCGGAGCGCAGCATCGAGATCCAGCATCTGCTCGATGCCGATGTCACCATGTGCTTCGACGAATGCACCCCCTTCCCCGCCACGCCCGCGGCAGCGGCCAGCTCGATGCGGCTTTCCATGCGCTGGGCGAAGCGCTGCCGCGACGCCTTTCGCGAACGGCCGGGCTATCTCCTCTTCGGCATCATGCAGGGCGGCATTCATGAGGATCTGCGCCGGGAATCGGCGGAAAGCCTGGCCGCCATCGGGTTCGACGGCTATGCCATCGGCGGGCTCGCCATCGGCGAAGGCCAGCAGGAGATGTTCCGCATCCTCGACTTCGCACCTGGGCTGCTGCCCGAGACGCGTCCGCGCTATCTCATGGGGGTGGGCCGGCCCGAGGATATCCTGGGAGCCGTCGCCCGCGGCGTCGACATGTTCGACTGCGTGATGCCGACCCGGGCCGGCCGCACCGGCGCCGCATTCACGCGCTTCGGCGAGCTCAACATGCGCAACGCCCGCCACGCGTCGGATGCCGGACCGATCGACCCGGCTTGCGTCTGCCCCGCCTGCCGTGGCTATTCCCGCGGCTATATCCACCATCTCGTGAAGTCGAAGGAGATCCTGGGCGCGATGCTGTTGACCTGGCACAACCTGCATTACTATCAGGAGCTCATGGCAGGCCTGCGCGAAGCGATCGCCGCAGGCCGCCTTGCGGATTTCGCCGCCGCCTTCGAAGCCGAGAGGGCCGATGCGGCCGAGGAAGCATCATGACCGAGATCTATCGGGGCCTGACCCAGCTTGGCCAACCCACAGTCCAGCCCGCCTCGCCGGAAGAGGCGGTGCTCGAGCGCGTACCCAATCCCCACCTCGCCGACAATTACCTCGTGCGCTTCGTGCAGCCGGAGTTTACCTCCCTCTGCCCCATCACCGGCCAGCCGGATTTCGCTCATCTGGTCATCGACTACATCCCCGATCAGTGGCTCGTGGAGTCGAAATCCCTCAAGCTCTATTTCACCGCCTTCCGCAACCATGGCGCCTTCCATGAGGCCTGCACCCTCGACATCGCCAAGAAGCTGATCGGCGCGCTCGCGCCGCGCTGGCTTCGCATCGGCGGCTATTGGTATCCCCGCGGCGGCATGCCCATCGATGTCTTCTTCCAGACCGGGGCGCCGCCCGAGGGCGTCTGGATCCCGCCCCAGGACGTGGCGGCCTATCGCGGGCGGGGATGAAGGACCGAGCTTGAAATCACCCTCACCCTCCCGCCGCTTCGCGACGGGCCCCTCCCTCTTCCGCTTCGCGGGCGAGGGGAAGAAAGAACCCCCTCGCCCCCCGAAGGGGGGAGAGGGCCGGGGTGAGGGGAGCGAGGTCGCCGATCCGCGGAGCGCCGTTCGCGAGAAGGCGCTGGAATTAGGTTTCGATGCGGTAGGGTTTGCCAAGGCGACGCTCGCCGCCACAGCGCGCGAAGGCCTCGCGGGGTTCCTGGCCGCCGGCTATCACGGCGATATGGGCTGGATGGCGGAGAAGGCGGACCGGCGCGGCGATCCGCGCGTGCTGTGGCCCGAGGCCCGCTCGGTGGTGGTGCTCGGGCTCAACTACGGGCCGCCCTCCGATCCGCTGGCTGACCGGCCGGGTTCCGCGGCCGGGGAGATCTCAGTCTATGCGCGCAACCGCGACTATCACGACACCATCAAGAAGCGGTTGAAGGTTCTGGCGCGCTGGATGGCCGAGGCCTTTGGTGCCGAGGTGAAAGTCTTCGTCGACACAGCACCGGTCATGGAAAAGCCGCTGGCGGAAGCCGCCGGCATCGGCTGGCAGGGCAAGCACACCAATCTCGTGTCGCGTGAGCTCGGGTCCTGGCTCTTCCTCGGCGAGGTGTTCACGACGCTCGATCTCGAGGCGGGACCCGCCGAGGAGGATCATTGCGGGGCCTGCCGGCGCTGCCTCGACACGTGTCCGACCGGCGCCTTTCCGGCGCCCTACCGGCTCGACGCCCGGCGCTGCATCTCCTATCTCACCATCGAGCATAAGGGGCCGATCCCGCGCGATCTGCGGCCCCTGATGGCCAACCGCATCTATGGCTGCGACGATTGCCTCGCCGTCTGCCCCTGGAACAAATTCGCCCGGGCGACAAGCGAAGGCGGCTTTCGGCAGCGACCAGAGCTGGCGTCACCGCCCCTGGCCGAGCTCGCCGAGCTCGATGACCCCGGCTTCCGCCGCCTCTTCGCCGGCTCGCCGATCAAGCGCATCGGCCGCGCCCGCTTCCTGCGCAACGTCCTGACCGCCATCGGCAATAGCGGCCGCCCCGAGCTGCTGGCCGTTGCTGCGGTGCGGCTGGATGATTTGGACGAACTCGTGCGCGGGGCCGCCGTCTGGGCGGTGGCGCGCCTGGCCCAGCCGGACCAGCTGAGGAAGTTCGCCGCTGCACGGCTCGCTCAGGAGAGTTCGCTGGCCGTGGTGGAGGAATGGGCTTTCGTCCTCGCAGATGAGAGGATGCGCGCATGAAAGCAGTAGTCTGAGGTAACGAGATGACGATCGAACGCCTGGCAGCCGGATGCGGATTGCCGCGGATTTTCCTCGAAGGCATCCAGCGGGGCACGATGAGCTACAGCTATAAGGGCGTGCCGACCTACAAAAATCCTTTCGATCTGGCCCTTTACCAGCTTCTGTTCTGGGAGCAGAAGCCGCGGAGCCTGATCGAGATCGGCTCGAAATGGGGTGGCAGCGCACTATGGTTCGCTGATCTCTTGCGAAGCTACGGCATCGACTACGCGATCCATTCGATCGATGTCAGGCCACCCGCCACCCACGAGATACCCGGGGTCACCTTCCACAGGGGCGATGGACGCAACCTCTCCGCCACCCTGTCCGACGGCCTGCTGGCGAGCCTGCCGCGCCCGATCATGGTCATCGAAGATGGCGATCACCGCCCGGCCACGACGCTCGCCGTCCTTCGCTTCTTCGACCGATGGCTGCGCCCCGGCGAGTACATCGTCATCGAGGACGGCATCGTCGACGACCTCTTCGACAGCGAAGGGTTGGCTGGCCTCGAAGGCGGCCCCCGGCCAGCGATCGCCGACTTCCTGCGGGAGCGCGGAGGCGACTATGAGATCGATACTCGCCTCTGCGACTACTTCGGCGCCAACATGACGTGGAACGTGAACGGGTATTTGCGCCGCGTGCGCTGAGCAGGAGGGCGAAGACCAATGCACGCCTCATCCCTGGAGAACATGAGGGAATGCTACCGGCGCTACATCGCGGGCGGGCCGCTCGAAGCGCAGGCCGAGACCGTCGTGCTGGATCTGGGCGGTGCAGACGTCATCAACGGCAGCTACCGGGATGTCTTCTCGAAGGCGCCTTTCCGCTACCGTGCGGCCGATCTGGAAGCCGCTCCCGGCGTGGATATCGTGCTCGACGATCCCTATCGTATTCCCCTTCCTGACGGCTCGATCGACATCGTCCTCTCCGGGCAAATGTTCGAGCACAGCGAATTCTTCTGGCGCGCCTTCGAGGAGATGGCCAGGGTCGTGCGACCGGAAGGCTTCATCTTCCTGATCGCACCATCGGCCGGGCCCATTCATCGCTATCCCGTCGGGCGCTACCCCCGGTCTATGGCGGGCAGATAGGTCCAGAAAAGCCAATAAAATCGGGGACTTTCGTCAATGCCGGTTTTCTCGCGTCCATGCCGTCTTTAGGGTTTAATGGACACGGAATGGACACGGAAGCGGC
>DATBBO010000366.1:0-8711 GCA_036270995.1 Dongiaceae bacterium
GCAGCAGATGCTCGAGATCGGCGCTGTCGCGGTCGAACAATTGTCCGGCCGCGTCGCGGACCTCGTCCTGGGAATAGCGGTGGGGGGGCAGGGCGGTGGCGAGGGCAAGGAGACGTGGGTCTGGCATGGCTCCGCTTATACACCGCCGGTCCCTGGGCTGCGGTCGCGGCGCTATCAAGATTATGTGTGCATCTCATGATCGAAAGCGAAGGAACAATTTCTTAGGCAAAGCATTGTGCGATGGCTGGAATGGCCTCTCCGGGCTAGACGGCCCTCAGAGTCTTCACTGCCGCATCGCGCTCGAAGAGATAGAGCAGGCTGCGCAGCGCCTTGCCGCGGGGCGAGGCGAGGCCGGGGTCGCGCTCCAGAAGCAGCCGCACATCGTCGTGGGCGATGGCGATCAGATCGCCATGGACCGCCGGATCCACGAGATGGAATTCGGGCAGCCCGCTCTGGCGCGTGCCGAGGAGCTCGCCCGCCCCGCGCAGCCTCAGATCCTCCTCGGCGATGCGGAAGCCGTCCTCGGTTTCGCGAAGGATCTGGAGGCGTGCCCGCGCGGTCTCGCTGAGCGGCGCTTGGTAGAGCAGAAGACAGGTCGAGCGGGCTTGGCCCCGGCCGATGCGTCCGCGGAGCTGGTGAAGCTGGGCGAGGCCGAAGCGCTCCGCATGCTCGATCACCATGACCGAGGCGGCCGGCACATCGACGCCGACTTCGATCACCGTGGTGGCGACCAGAAGATCGAGCGCACCCTCGGCGAAGGCCGTCATGGCCGCGTCGCGCTCGGCGGCCTTCAGCCGGCCATGGACGAGGCCGACCCGTTCGCCGAAGGTCTCCTTGAGCTCGGCGAAGCGCTGCTCGGCGGCGGCAAGATCCACGAGGTCCGATTCGCCCACCAGCGGGCAGATCCAGAACACCCGCGCGCCGCCGGCGATTGCGCGGCTGACGGCTGCGATCACCTCCTCCAGGCGCTCCAGCGGCAAGGTCCGGGTATCGACGGGCTTGCGCCCCGGCGGCTTCTCCGTCAGCCGCGATACGTCGAGATCGCCATAGACCGTCATCATCAGGGTCCGCGGGATCGGCGTGGCGGTCATGGCCAGAAGATGCACCTGGCGGCCCTTGGCGGCGAGCGCCAGGCGCTGCTCCACGCCGAAGCGATGCTGCTCGTCGACGACGGCGAGCGCCAGATCCCTGAAGGCTACATCCTCCTGCACCAGCGCATGGGTCCCGACGGCAAGCGGCAGCCGGCCTTCGGCGAGGCCTGCCAGGAGCGCCGCCCGCGCCTTGCCCTTGTCGCGCCCCGTGAGCAGGGCCACGCGCAAGCCTGCCGCGGCAGCCAGGGGTTCGAGCGTGGCAAGATGCTGGCGTGCGAGGATCTCCGTCGGGGCCAGAAGAGCGGCTTGCGCCCCGGTCTCGACGGCGTTCAGCATGGCGAGAAGTGCGACGACCGTCTTGCCGCTGCCGACATCGCCCTGGAGCAGGCGGAGCATGCGATGGGGCTCGGCCATGTCGGCATCGATCTCGGCTATCGCTTGGCTCTGGGCAGCCGTGAGATGATAAGGCAGGGCCTCGAGCACGCGCGCGCGCAGGCGGCCATCGCCGCGAATGCTGCGGCCGAGAGGCCGGCGCTGGGCCGCGCGGACCAGGCCGAGGGCCAGCTGATTCGCCAGCAACTCGTCATAGGCGAGCCGCCGGCGGGCCGGTATATCCGGGGCGAGATCCTCGGGCGAGCTCGGGTTATGTGCGACCCAGAGTGCGGTATGCCAGGGCGGCCATTTCATCTTCTGCATCAGGGGGGAATCGATCCACTCGGCCAGCTCCGGCGCGCGGGCCACGGCGGCCTGGATCGCGCGGCCCAGGATCTTGGGCGTCAGCCCCGCAGTCATCGGATAGATCGGCTCGACGCGCTTCAGCTGGGCGGCCTCGGCCGTCGTGGCGATGTAGTCGGGATGGGTCATCTGCAGCTGGTTGCCGTAATGCTCGATCCGTCCGCTCACCACGCGCTCCTGGCCGATCGGGAGCTGGCGCACCAGATACTCCTCGTGACCATGGAAAAAGACGAGCATGAGCCCGGCAGTGTCGTCATGGCAGCGCACTTTGTAGGGCAGGCGCCGGTTGGGCGGCCGCAGATGTGCATCGATGGTGACGGTCACCGTGACGATGACGCCTTCGGGCGCCTCGGCCAGCTTTGGCGAGAAGCGCCGGTCGATGACGCCGGTGGGCAGATGCCAGCACAGGCTGGCGACGGTCCGGCCCGCGATGTTCTCGATCAGCTTGCCCAGGCGTGGGCCGATGCCGGGCAGGGTTGTGGTCTGGGCAAAGAGGGGATAAAGGACTTCCGGGCGCAAGCGCGATGTCCGTTCTGCGAAGGTCGACCTCATCCTACCGCCATGGCCATCGACGACCAAACTCTCCGCAAGCGCCTCCGATTCCGCTCATGGCATCGGGGTACCAGGGAAATGGACCTGATTCTCGGCCGCTTCGCCGATCGCCACCTCGCGGCCCTGGATCATGGGCAGCTTGAAAGCTACGCGCTGCTGCTGGAGGAGAGCGACCCGGATATTTACGAATGGCTGACCGGACTGGGGCATTGCCCGGCGGCGATCGATCGCGATCTCTGGCGGCTTCTGAGGGCGAGCTTCGCCGATCATCCGATCGGAAAGGATCCGAACGAGTGAGCCTTGTCGACCGCAGCCGAGTTCCGAGCCCGGATACGGCGCTCGAGCGCCTGGCCCTGGACCGCCCGGGGCGCCGGGTGCTGGCCGGGGTTCCCGAGGGGCTCGACGGCCGCGTCCTGGCCCAGCTTGCCGGGCGAGCGCAGATGCTCCATGTCTGCGTCGACGATGCGCGCATGGCGCGCCTTGTCGAGGCGCTGGGCTTCTTCGCTCCGGCGCTGGAGATCGTAACCCTCCCGGCCTGGGACTGTCTGCCCTATGACCGGGTCTCGCCACTTCGCGACATCGTGGCGCGGCGCATCGATGCCCTGGGCCGGCTGACCGAACCCGGGCGCTCGCATCCGCTTCTGGTCACGACGGTGGCGGCGCTGTTGCAGCGCCTGCCTCCTCAGGAGGGCTTCACCGGGGTGCTGCTCACGCTCGCGGAAGGGACAGAGCTGGCGCCGCAGAAGCTGGTCGAGTTCCTGGCCGCCAACGGCTATGCCCGCAGCGGAACGGTCGCGGAAGCCGGCGAATTCGCTGTGCGCGGCGGCATCGTCGATCTCTTTCCGCCGGGCGCTGCGGCCCCCTTGCGCGTCGATTTCTTCGGCGACGAGGTCGAGGCGATCCGCGAGTTCGATCCGCTGAGCCAGCGCAGCGCCGGGCGTCTCGCACGCTTCGTCATCCGCCCGGTCAGCGAGCTGAGGCTCGATGCCGAGTCCATCGCCCGCTTTCGCAGCGGCTATCGCGAGCGTTTCGGCGCCGTGAGCGACGACCCGCTCTATGAGGCCGTCAGCGCCGGCCGGCTTTACCCCGGCCTGGAGCATTGGCTGCCCCTGTTCCTGGCGCGCATGGAAACCTTGCTGGATTACCTCCCGGCGGCGGCGATCAGCCTCGATCATCAGGCCGAGGAGGCAATCCAGGCCCGCTTCGACACCATCGCCGATTTCTACCAGGCCCGGGCACAGCTCGTGCGCAGCGGCAAGGGCGATGGTGCCGCCGTCTACCGGCCCCTGCCACCGGATTCCCTGTACTTCGGGCGCACCGAATTCGAGCAGCGTTTGAAAAGCCGCAATATCATTGTGTTCTCACCCTTTGCTGCGGCGGGGAGCGAGGTTGATGCAGGCGGCCGGCGCGGCCAGGACTTTGCCGAGGCCCGCACCCAGCCGGAGGTCAGCCTCTATGACGCCGTGCGTGAGCGGGTCGCGGCGGAGCAAGGGCAGGGCCGCCGGGTCGTGATCGCCGCCGTAAGCCCGGGCAGCCGGGACCGGCTGGAGCATGTCCTGGGCGATCATGGTGTGGCGCGGCGCCAGGTTGTGGCGGATGGCGCCGCGGTCGAGGCGCTGCCGCCGGGGGTGCTGGGTTTCGCCACCCTCGGCCTGGAGCATGGCTTCACGGCCGCGGACATCGCGGTCATCGCCGAGCAGGACATTCTCGGCGACCGCATGGCCCGCCCGGCGAAAAAACGCGCCAGGGCCGACCGCTTCCTCACCGAGCTCGCGAGCTTCGCCGCCGGAGATTTCGTCGTCCATGTGGAGCATGGCGTCGGACGCTATGAGGGGCTCGAGACCCTCGATGTGGGCGCTGCGCCGCATGACTGCCTCAAGGTCGTCTATGAGGGCAACGACAAGCTCTATGTGCCGGTGGAGAACATCGAGGTGCTGTCGCGCTACAGCGCC
This sequence comes from Dongiaceae bacterium, assembly GCA_036270995.1. Taxonomy (GTDB): domain Bacteria; phylum Pseudomonadota; class Alphaproteobacteria; order Dongiales; family Dongiaceae; genus DASXQK01. The sequence goes on from DATBBO010000366.1 coordinate 4,331, forward strand.
GAGGATCTGCCCGTCGCCCTCGACAAGCTGGGCGGCGCCCAATGGCAGGCACGCAAGGCCCGGGTCAAGCAGCGGCTGCGCGACATCGCCCAGCAGCTCATGCGCACGGCCGCGGCCCGGGCGCTGCGCAGCGTCGATTCCATCCAGCCGCCTTCCGGCCTCTATGACGAGTTCTGCGCCCGGTTCCCCTATGCGGAGACCGAGGACCAGACCAAGGCGATCGAGGAGGTGCTGGGGGATCTGGGTTCCAGCCGGCCGATGGACCGGCTGGTCTGCGGCGATGTGGGCTTCGGCAAGACCGAGGTCGCGCTCCGCGCCGCCTTCGCCGTGGCCATGAACGGCCGACAGGTGGCGGTGATCACCCCGACGACGCTCCTCTGCCGCCAGCATTTCGCGACCTTCACCCGGCGCTTCGACGGCCTTCCCTTGCGCATCCGCCAGCTCTCGCGCCTCGCCAGTGCCAAGGATGCGGCCGAGACCAAGAAGGAGATCGCCGCCGGCCGCGCCGACATCGTCATCGGCACCCACGCCCTTCTCGGCAAAAGCGTGCATTTCGACAATCTCGGCCTCGTGATCGTCGATGAGGAGCAGCATTTCGGCGTCACCCAGAAGGAGAAGCTGAAAGACATCGGCGCCGATATCCACGTTCTGACCCTGACGGCGACCCCCATTCCGCGCACTCTCCAGCTGGCCCTTTCCGGCGTCCGCGAGATGAGCCTGATCGCGACCCCGCCGGTCGATCGCCTCGCCGTGCGCACCTTCGTGCTGCCCTATGACCCGGTGGTGGTCCGCGAGGCGATCATGCGCGAGCATTATCGCGGCGGGCAGGTCTTCTATGTCTGTCCGCGGATCGAGGATATGGGCCGGCTTGCCGAGCGCATCGCCAAGCTGGTGCCGGAGGTGAAGATGGTGACGGCCCATGGCCAGATGGCGTCGACCCAGCTCGAGAAGGCGATGACGGCCTTCTACGACCGGCAATACGACCTGCTGCTCTCGACCAACATCATCGAATCCGGTCTCGATATTCCGACCGCCAATACGATGATCGTCCACCGCGCCGAGATGTTCGGTCTCGCCCAGCTCTATCAGCTCCGCGGGCGCATCGGCCGTTCCAAGCTGCGCGGCTATGCCTATTTGACCTTGCCGCCGGACCGGAAGCTCTCGCCCACCGCGCAGAAGCGCCTCGAGGTGATGCAGACCCTGGACCAGCTCGGCGCCGGCTTCACGCTTGCGAGCCACGATCTCGACATCCGCGGCGCCGGCAATCTCTTGGGCGACGAGCAGTCGGGCCATATTCGCGAGGTCGGAATCGAGCTCTACCAGCAGATGCTGGAGGAGGCCGTGGCGGAGGCGCGCGGCCAGGCCCAGGCGGCACCTGCGCAAGCCTGGACGCCGCAAATCAGTCTCGGCATGCCCGTCCTGATCCCGGAGAGCTATGTCGCCGATCTGCCGGTGCGCCTCGCGCTTTATCGCCGCATCGCGGGGCTGGTGGACCAGCAGGAGATCGACGCCTTCGCCGCCGAGATGATCGACCGCTTCGGCCCTCTGCCGGCGGAGGTGGAGAACCTGCTCAAGGTGGTGGCGCTCAAGCGGCTCTGCCGCGCCGCCAATGTGGACAAGGTCGAGGCCGGACCGAAAGGCGCGGTCGTCAGCCTGCGCGACAACCGCTTTGCCAAGCCCGAGCGGCTCATCGGCTATATCTCGAGCCAGGGCGACAAAGCGGCGGTGCGCCCGGACCAGCGGATCGTCTTTCGGCAGTCCTGGGACGAGCCGCCGGAGCGGGTGAAGGGGATCGAGAAGCTGATGCAGAAGCTGGCGTCGCTGGCGGCCTGAAACGGGGGGGCGGATGTTCTACGAGACCAAGGATGCCGGCCATGGCCTGGCGGTCGATCCCTTCAAGAGCCTGGTGGTGCCGCGGCCCATCGGCTGGGTGACGAGCCTCGATGATGAGGGTCGGGTGAACCTCGCGCCCTTCAGCTTCTTCAACGCCGTGGCCGAAGACCCGCCGATGGTGGTCTTCTCCCCGAGCGGCCGCAAGCCGGACCGCCCGGTCAAGGACAGCCGGGCGAATATCGAGGCGACGAAGGAGTTCGTCTGCAATCTCTCGACCTGGGATCTGCGCGAGGCGATGAACGCCACCTCCGCCGTGTTGCCTGCCGGCGTCGATGAGATGAAGGCTGCCGGCCTCTCGCCCGTGCCCTCGCGCCTGGTGCGCCCGCCGCGGGTTGCCGAATCGCCGGTCCATCTCGAATGCCGGCTCTGGCGGGTGATCGATCTGCCGAGCTGGGACCCTGAAGAGCCCAACGGCCTCATCATCGGCGAGGTGGTGGGCATCCATATCGCCGATCACCTGATCAAGAACGGCCGGGTCGACATCGTCTCGGCCCGTCCCATCGCCCGTCTCGGATATTCGGAATACGCCGTGGTCGGCGAGAAGTTCAACATGCGAAGGCCGGGGTAGAGGGAAGACACCCACTTACTTTCGTCACCCCGGCGAAAGCCGGGCGTCGAAGTTCCGGATCGGAAAGGATCACCTTGTTGAAGGTGTAGTGAAATAAGTAATAGGGATAGGCCCTGATCGTCCTGAGGATGGCCGGCGCCAGCCAGCAGGTCGTGCGCCGGGGGTCCTTGTTGAGGTGCACCGAGAGCTCTTCAACCGCCCACTTCCCGAAACGGGTGTCGTGGTTCGAGAAGCGGTTCGCCTGCCAGAGCCGGAGGAAGCAATCGTGAAATGCGACGAGGATTGGATTGTCCGGCTCCGCGGCGATCATCCAACTGCTGATGAGGCGGTCAGGCCCAGGATTGCGATAGGCGAAGAAACCCGTGTCGCAGGCCTTCGGTAGCCACAGATCCAGAGGCCCGCAGCAATAAACCGTGGCGTCGACCCAGACGCCGCCATATCTGCGCAACAGGCAAAGCCTTGCTATGTCCGCGAGCTTCTGCAAGGTCAGGTCACGCCGGCGGAGGTCGATCACACTTGCCAGATCGATCCAGTCGGATATCGAGTGCCGGTCGAGCGCGACGACTCGCCAGCCGGGATTGAGCCGACGCCATGAGGGGTGCGCGACCTGCACCAAGGGCGGCGCCTGGTCAAACCCCTGGTGCCAGAAGGTCCAGATCGTTCTATTCGTTAGCGCCACCGACCCCCGCCTTCCGGCGCCGCCAAACGCCGTACTTCAGCGGCGTGCGCGGCGGTTCGGAGACCATCCCAACGCCCCCGAGCAAACCTAGCATGGAGGGGTTGAGGTCGCGTCTTGAGATTTAGTTGCGTCTAGCCAGCGGAACGGAATGTCAATCCGCCGGCAGGGCCTGGCGCCAATAGAAGGCCTGGAAGGGGCTGCTCTCGCGGAAGATCGTCTGCCACTGGCGGCGCGCTTCGGCGGCGTCGATGCCGCCCCAGCGCTCGGCAAGCTGGGCCGGCGTGGTGGCGCCGCAGCTCTCGCAATGGCGCAGCTCGAAGACGGGATCCCAGGGATGGTTGGATTCCACCATCGGAACCGAGAGCGTCGTGCGGATATCCGCCTCGACATCGGAACCGCAATGAGGACAGAGAAAGACGCCTGCGGGTGGATTTTCGGCGATGGGTTCGTTTCCCATGGGTCCCCTAGCGCGCGCTCTCGCGCAGCGCGGTCGCCTCGTCCTCCCGCGCCAGGTCGAAGAGCTGGAAAAAGCTCTCGGGCTCCTGGGCGCCGGAGAGCATGAAGCGGCCGTTGAAGATGAAGCAGGGCACGCCATTGATGCCCTGGCGGCGGGCCAAGGCGTCCTCGGCCTTGGCCTCCTCGATCCCGTCGCCATGGGCGAGATAGGCCGGCGCATCGGGAACGCCGATGCCGGCCGCGATCTCGGCCAGCGCCCGATGGTCGCCGATGTCGCGTCCTTCGGTGAAATAGGCGGCAAAGAGCGCCTCCAGCATTTCGTCCTGAAGGCCGTGCCGCGCCGCCAGCCGCAGCAGGCGGTGGGAGGAGAGCGTGTTGGGGGTGTGGCGAATGCGCTCGAAATGGAAGTCGAGGCCCTCGCTGGCTCCCACCGTGGTCACCGCATCATGGATCCGCTTGGCCCGGTCGGGTGCTCCGAACTTCGCCTCGATGTAGCGGCCGCGGTCCATGCCCTCCGGCGGCATTCCCGGGTTGAGCTGGAAGGCACGCCAGCGGACGACCAGCTTCGGCTGGGGCCGTGCTGCGAGCGCGCGGGCCAGCCGGCGCTTGCCGACATAGCACCATGGGCAGATGGTGTCGGAGAAGATGTCGAGCTGCATGGCGATATGCTAGTGGTTAATTCGCAAGATGCAACTGGATGCTACAGCGTGCGACGGGCTGCCGAGTAATGCCCATTTCAGTGCGACTTTGCGTGCGTCCTTCCAGCGAAGCGGATATCGCCCGAC
>DATBBO010000367.1:0-9555 GCA_036270995.1 Dongiaceae bacterium
GCCTTCGGCCACCGCTCGCGGCTGCGCCAGATGGGCTATGGGCCGGAGGATTGGGCGGGGCGGCCGGTCGTCGCCATCCTCAATACCTGGTCCGACATCAATCCCTGCCACGCCCATTTCAAGCATCGGGTCGAAGACATCAAGCGCGGAATCGTCCAGGCCGGGGGCTTCCCCCTGGAGCTGCCGGCGCTGTCTTTGGCCGAGCCCTTCGTAAAGCCCACCACCATGCTCTATCGCAACATGCTGGCGATGGATGTCGAAGAGCTGCTGCGCTGCCACCCCGTCGACGGCGCCGTGCTCATGGGGGGCTGCGACAAGACCACGCCGGGCCTCCTCATGGGCGCGACCAGCGCCCGCCTGCCTGCGATCTACGTGCCGGCGGGGCCGATGCTGCGGGGCAACTGGCAGGGCAAGGTGCTGGGCTCGGGATCGGACAGCTGGAAGTTCTGGGACGAGCGGCGCGCCGGCAACATCACGGATCAGGACTGGGCCAATATCGAGGCCGGCATCGCGCGCAGCGAGGGCCATTGCATGACCATGGGCACGGCCAGCACCATGACGGCCATCGCCGAAGCGGTCGGCATGACACTTCCGGGAGCCTCCTCGATCCCGGCGGCCGATGCCAATCACCCGCGCATCTCGGCCGCCGCCGGTCGGCGGATCGTGGAGATGATCTGGGAGGATCTGACGCCGGAGCGGATCCAGACCCGCAAGGCCTTCGAGAATGCCATCCGCGTTGCCATGGCCATGGGCTGCTCGACCAATGCCATCATCCATGTCATCGCCCAGGCGCGGCGCGCCGGATGCGATATCGGGCTGGCCGATTTCGAGGCGGCCAGCCGGATTGTGCCGGTGATCGCCAATGTCAGGCCCAGCGGCGATCGCTATTTGATGGAGGATTTCTACTATGCCGGAGGCTTGCGTGGCCTGATGAGCCGAATCGCGGACCGCCTGCATCTCGATGCTCTGACGGTGACCGGCCAGAGCCTGGGCGAGAACCTGGCTAGCGCCTCGGTCTATGACGAGGATGTCATCCGCAGCCTCGACAATCCCGTCTACGCGGAAGGGGCGCTCGCGGTGCTGAGAGGCAATCTGGCGCCCGATGGCTGCGTCATCAAGCCCAGCGCCTGCGACAAGCGGCTGCTGAAGCATGCTGGTCCGGCGCTGGTATTCGACGACTATCCTTCGATGAAGGCTGCCGTCGAGGATGAATCCCTCGATGTGACCCCGGACCATGTGCTCGTTCTGCGCAATGCGGGCCCGCAAGGCGGGCCGGGCATGCCGGAATGGGGCATGCTGCCCATCCCGAAGAGGCTGGTGAAGCAGGGCGTGCGCGACATGCTGCGCCTGTCGGATGCGCGCATGAGCGGCACGAGCTACGGGGCCTGCATCCTGCATGTCGCCCCCGAGGCTTATATCGGCGGGCCTCTGGCGCTGGTGCGCACGGGCGACATCATCGCCGTCGACGTGGCGGCGCGGACCATCGATCTGCGGATCAGCGAGGAGGAGATGGCCCGCCGGCGGGCAGTTTGGCAGCAGCCGCCGCCGCGCTTCGCGCGCGGCTATGGCTGGATGTTCTCGCGCCATATCCGCCAGGCCAATGAGGGCTGCGACTTCGATTTCCTGGAGACCGGCTTCGGCACGCCCGCGGGCGAGCCCGCCATCTATTGAGGTAGAGGGTCATGACGAAGCTCAGCGACGAGACGCGCGGAAAACTGAAGACGGTCAGCACGGCCACGCTGACGACGGCGCTCTTCAAGCGGGGCTTGCGCAACCAGTTTCTCCAGGACGTCCATCCCATCAACGCGGCGGCCCGGCCCATGGTGGGTGAAGCCTTCACCCTGCGTTACATCCCCGCGCGGGAGGATTTGAACACGCTTGCCGTATTCCAGAATCGCGCCCATCCGCAGCGCCGCGCCATCGAGGAATGCCCCGCCGGGGCGGTGCTGGTCATCGACAGCCGCAAGGATGCGCGCGCCGCCTCGGCCGGCTCGATCCTGGTGACGCGGCTGATGAAGCGTGGGGCCGCCGGGATCGTTACGGATGGCGGCTTCCGCGACACGCCGGAGATCGCCAGGCTCGGCTTTGCCGCCTATCACCAGCGCCCTTCGGCGCCCACGAACCTCACCCGCCATCAGGCGATCGATGTCAATGTGCCGATCGGCTGCGGCGATGTACCCGTCTTTCCTGGCGATGTCGTCGTCGGCGATGGCGAGGGGGTGGTGGTGATCCCGGCGCATCTCGCCGGCGAGATCGCCGATGAAGCCGTCGAGATGACCGTCTTCGAGGATTTCGTCACCGAGGAGGTCGAGAAGGGCCGTTCGATCCTCGGCCTCTACCCCGCGACGGAGGAGAAGACCAAGGCCGATTTCGCCGCCTGGCGGAAGAAAAAGGGGCGTTGAGGCAAGGCGATCCTTGACCGGTGTGGAAGCAGCACCGATCTAGCGGCCATGTCCGAGGACGACGATGATCAGGAGGACCGGGCCCGCCAGAGGCGGAGCCTGGTCGGGTTGGCAGTCGCCGCCTTGCTCGTGGTGGCGGGGATATATCTGGTGGTGCGCCTTCACAAGGCGAACGAGATCGAGCTCTGCCTCGAGGCCGGCCACCACAATTGCGACACCCTGGTGGATTCGCCCTAGCGCCCGGGCCGGAACGCTACTTCCCGGCGGCGCTTCGCCGGTCGGCGTGGCTCTGATAGGCCAGCGTCAACGCGAATGCCACGAAGGCGATGAGCACCAGCCCGAGATAGAGGCTTTCTCCGAAGGTCATGAGCTTCTCCTGCTGCTTCCGGCCATGGTGTCTCCGGCCATGGTCTTCGTGGCAGGGAAGCGACAGGCGCTCATTGATGCAGATCAATCAGCGGCGGAAGGGTGCTGCCTCAGCGGCAGGAGGCCGAGGACGATGGGCGCGATACCCCGCCGGAAAAAGTAGCGCTACGAGTTGCCGACCGCGTTCGTCGGCGCAGGCGCCCAGCCGGGCGGCTTGATCAGTAGGTCCCATCGCTCACGCCAGTTGCGCGCCTTGCACAGATCCCGGATGAGCTTCACGAATCCGCCATAGGCTACCCAGAGGGGGTTGAGGGAATACTCCTGCGTGACCAGGCCGTAGCTGATCTCGATCCTCGGATTCTCGGGCTGATAGGTTCCGAAGATGCGGTCGAAGATCATGAGCGTGCCGCCGAAGTTCTTGTCGAGATATTCGGGGTTCCTGCCATGATGGACGCGATGGGCGGAGGGCGTGTTGAGAATGCCTTCGATCGGACCCAGCCGGGGAATCAGCGTCGTGTGCAGCCAGAACTGATAGGCCAGGTTCACGGCAAGAACGCCGAAGACCACCAGTGGCGGAAAGCCGATCCAGACGAGCGGCATGTAGAAGACCCAGTTGAGCGACAGGACCAGCGTGCAGGGCAGGCGATAGGCCGAAGCCAGGACCAGCTCGTTGGGCGAGTGATGCACCCGGTGGCTCGCCCACATGTATTCGATCCGATGCGCCGCCCGGTGGTACCAGTAGAAGAAGAAGTCCTGGGCGAGGACCAGCAGCACCCAGGTCCACCATTCGTTCATCGGCATTGTGTGGATGCGCCAATGCCAGACGGCCCCGGCGATGAGGCCGACGACGACAACCCGATTGACGAAGCCTGCAGCGCCGTGGCCGATGGCGAGAGCGAGCGAGATCCCGCCCTCGGCCCAGGGATAGGGCTTTCTGCGCTGGCTCTTGTAGAGGGACGCCTCGATCAGGATCGCCGCGAGGAAGCCGATATAAACTACCCCGCCGATGGTCGGATAGAGAAACAGCTCCATGCCGTTCGTCCTCTGACGCTTCTGCGCCGCCTCCAGCCAACCGGGGCAGCATAGGTCAAGCGGCGGGCAGGGCCAAGCCGAGCTACCTGCCGATCTCGACCCAGCGCGAACTTTGAGCTCGCCCTGGCGAGCTCAGGCGAGCTTCAGCTTCGCCGTGGCGCAGAGCTTCTTCAGATGCGCGCAGCCCAGGCTCGCATAGGTGAGGGGATGGGCGATCCGCGGGTCCTGCTCCGCCTCCTGCACCAGCCAGCCGCTATAGCGCGCACCGGCCAGGATCTTGAGCAGCCCCGGATAGTCCACCATCCCGTCGCCGGGTGCGGTGAAGAGGCCCTCCAGAACCGCCTGGGAGAAGCTCACGTCACGGCCCTGGCAGGCCGCCAGCGCATAGCGGCGGATATCCTTGCAATGGACATGGACGATGCGATCCCCATGGCGCTTGGCGACGGCCAGCGGATCGCCGCCGGCAAAGGTCATATGGCCCGTATCGAGCAGAAGACCGACGGCCGGGCCGGTATTTTCCATCAGCCGGTCGACGTCCTCCGCGGTCTGGATCACGGTGCCCATGTGATGATGCACTGCCATGCGCACGCCCTTGGCCTGCAGGTGATCGGCCACGGCGGTGAAGCGCTGGCCCAGGCGCTTCCACTCCGCCGCCGATTCGATCTTCGGGCGGGCGGAGGCTGGCGCGCCCACATTGTTGATGATCTCCTTCGTCGTCTCGGCGAAGACCATCACCGGCGAGCCGAGGCCGGCGAGAAGGGCGAGATGCTCGCGCATGGCTGCGATCTCCGCCTTGGCGTCGCGGGTCAGCAGCTCGGCGCTGTACCAGCCTGAGACGAGCTGGAGGTCGTGGGCCTCCAGAAGGGGGCCGAGTTGCGCCGCCTGGCGCGGAAACTTCCGGCCGAGCTCGACGCCGCTGAAGCCCGCCTGCTTCACCTCGGCGAGGCAACGTTCCAGGGTGATGAAATCCCCCAGCCAATGCATGCAGTCGTTGGTCCAGCCGATGGGGTTGATCCCGAGCTTCACGGTCATGGGAGATCCTTTGATATCGAGGTTAGCTGTTGTCGCGCTGGGCCGTGGCCTCGGCATAGGCTGCGCGCGCCTGGCGGACCTCGCCGCGCGCGGCGACCTCGGCCACCGGGACATCCCACCAGGCCCCACCCTCCCGGGTGGTCACGGCGGGATCGGTCTCGATGACGATGACGTGGCTCTGCGGCGAGCGCCCGGCGCGGTCGAGGGCGGCTTCCAGCTCGGCAATGCTGCCGACCTTCTCCGCCTGTGCACCCAGGCTTCGGGCATGGAGCGCGAAATCGATATCCTGGGCGGCGGCGTTCGGCACATCGGCCAGCAGGTTGTTGAACGGCCGGTCGCCGACGTGTTGCTGCAGGCGGTTGATGCAGCCGAAGCCGCGGTTGTCGAGCAGCACGATGTCGAGCTTGAGGCCCATCATCACGGCGGTGGCGAGCTCGGAATTCATCATCAGATAGCTGCCGTCGCCGACGAGCACGATGACCCGGCGATCGGGCCGGGCGAGCTTGACCCCGAGCCCGCCGGCGATCTCGTAGCCCATGCAGGAATAGCCATATTCCAAGTGATAGCCCTTGGAATCGGTGGTCCGCCACAGCTTGTGCAGCTCACCCGGAAGCCCGCCCGCCGCGGCGACCATGATGTCGGTAGGCCCCGCCTTGCGGTTCACCGCGCCGAGCACCTGGGCATCGGAGGGGAGCGCGTTGCCCCGGGGCGGCGACGTGACGCGATCGACGACCTGCTGCCAGTCGGCGCGCAGTTCCTTTCCGCGCTCCGTCCAGGCAGCTGGTGCCTTCCAGCCCTCGAGCCCGCGTGCAAGGGCATCGAGCCCGGCGCGGGCATCGGCGATCAGGGAGAGCGCGCCATGCTTATGGGCATCGAACCCGGCGGTATTGAGCTGGATCAGCTTTGCCGCGCTCGACCACAGGGCGCGCGAGCCAGTGGTGAAATCCTGCAGCCGCGAGCCGATGGCAAGCAGTAGATCCGCTTCGCGGGCCATGGCATTCGCGGCGGCCGTCCCGGTGACGCCGATCGAGCCGAGATTGAGCGGATGGGTCCAGGCAAGGGCACCCTTGCCAGCCTGGGTCTCCACCACCGGCAGGCCATGGCGCTCGGCGAAGGCCGCGAGCTCGGCGGCAGCCTCGCTGTAATGCACCCCGCCGCCGCAGAGGAGGAGCGGTGCCTTGGCCGCCTTCAGGCTCTGAAGCGCCTCGGCCAGCTCCGTCGCATCGGGGGCGGGGCGGCGTGGCCTGTGCAGCCGCGATGCGAAGAAGCTTTCGGGGAAGTCCGCCGCCTCGGTCTGGACGTCCTGGGGCAGGGCCAGCACAACGGGGCCGCAATCGGCAGGATCGGTCAGCACCCTGAGCGCCTGGGGCAGGCTGGTCAGGAGCTGCTCGGGACGGGTGATCCGGTCCCAGTAGCGGGCGACCGGCCGGAAGCAGTCATTCGCGGAGAGGGTGGGGTCAGCGAAATTCTCGATCTGCTGGAGGACGGGGTCGGGCCGGCGGCCGGCGAACACATCGCCCGGCAGCAGCAGCAGCGGCAGGCGATTGACATGGGCGACCGCGGCGGCGGTCACCATGTTGGTGGCACCAGGGCCGATCGAGCTGGTGCAGGCCATCATCCGGCGGCGGTTGCTGGCCTTGGCGAATGCGATGGCCGCCAGCGCCATGCCCTGCTCGTTATGTGCGCGATAGGTCGGAAGGCGGTTGCCCATTTCCGCCAGGGCCTGGCCGATGCCCGCCACATTGCCATGGCCGAAAATGGCAAAGACTCCGGCGAAAAGCGGCTGCTCTTGGCCCTCGATCTCCGTCGACTGCGCCGCCAGGTAGCGCAGCAAGGCCTGGGCCATGGTCATTCGTGGCATGGTGTCACCCGATCCGCTGCAGTGCCTCGGCGCCGGCCACCGCCCCCGCGGCTCTGCGCGCCTTGCGCCAGATCTCGATCAGCCGGCCATAGGCGCTGGCTATGGCCGCGACGGCGGCCTCATCGTCGATGCGGCCGGCGAGCCAGTCTTCCGCCGGTTCGCCGAAAATGCTGCGGCCGATGGCGAAGCCCTTGCAGATCGGTGCGCGGGCCGCCGCGGCGAAGGCGACCTCCAACTCGGCCAGCGGCGCCTCGAAGCCGAGCAGCAGCACGCCGCGGCAGAAGGGATCGCACGCCGAAATGGCATCGCCGATCAGCCGCCAGTCGGCCGCGTTATCTGGCGCGGCCAGCTTCCACCAGTCGGGCTCAAGGCCGAGCCCATAGACATGGCGGATCATCTCCACCGTAGCCAGGCCATCGCCGGGCCGCTTGGCATTGGCGATCAGCTCGAGCAGCAGCTCGTGGCCCGTCTCGCGGCAGGCTTCGCCCAGGACGCGGAGCTGGCGGGCCTGGGCCTCGGCGATTTCGGGCGGATCCTGAGGCTGCCAATGGATCAGGCATTTCACGACCTGGGTGACGGGCCATTCCCTGAGCGTGAGCCCGACATCCGGCCCGCCGACGAAGGCGAGCGGGGTCGCTCCCGCCTGCTCGATGGGCCGCGCTGCCCAATGCGCGCCGGCGGCAAGCTCGAGGACCTCGCGGCCATAGATCTCATCGGTGATGATGCCGAAGGCGGGATCGGCGCCGGCGGCTTGCCGCGCGGCGCGGTAGATGAGCTTCTTGAATGCGGCGATGCGGGCCGGCGGCTGGCCGTGGCGCTTGGCCAGTCGCGCGAATTGGGGCCGGTGGTCGAAGGCGAGTGCACAGATCTCAGGCCAGGCCCCGCGCCGGTTGGTCGCCCAATGAATATGCTCGAGCTTGGCATCGAGGCGCAGCGCCCGCTCGGAGCTGCCATGGTCGAGGAAATGGCGAAGCTCGGTCCAGCTCGGCGAGGCCGGCGCGCAGCCATGGCGCGACACAACGAGGGCGCCGCAGGCATTGGCGAAGCGGCAGGACTCGGCCACGCTCTCGCCTCTGAGATAGCCGCGGAGAAAGCCGCTCATGAAGCCGTCGCCGGCCCCGAGCACATTGTAGACCTCGACCGGGAAGCCCGGCGCGTCCAGGCCTTCCTCGATCGCCGCGGGATAGGCGGTGCAGCCCGCAGCCCCGCGCTTCAGGACGATGAGGGCGGCACTCGCCTGGCGCAGCCGGTGAAGCGCCTCGGCCGTGTCGGTGCTGCCCCCGGCGATATGGATCTCCTCCTCGGTGCCGACGATGACGTCGCAATCGGCGAGGATGGACTGCAAGGTCGCCGTCACCTCGGCGCTGCTGACGAACCGGTTCTCGCCGAGGCCCAGTCCCGTCAGGCCCCAGAGCACGGGGCGATAGTCGATATCGAGGATGATTTTGCGTCCGAGCCGTCGGGCGATCGCGATCGCCTTGCGGCTCGCCGCCGCCACCGATGGCCGACTGAAATGCGTGCCGGTGACGACGATGGCGCGCGCAGAGGTGATGAAGCCCTCGTCGACATCGCCCTCCTCCAGCGCCATGTCGGCGCAGTTGTCGCGATAGAAGATCAACGGAAACGTGTCGGAATCCCGGATGCCGAGGATGACCAGCGCCGTCAGGCGCGTGGGATCGGTCTTGAGCCCCGCGGTGTCGACCCCTTCGCGCTGAAGCTGCTCGCGCACGAAGCGGCCCATATGCTCATCGCCGACGCGGCTGAGGAGGGCGGTGCGAAGCCCGAGGCGCGCCCCGCCGATGGCGATGTTCGCCGGGCAGCCGCCCACATATTTGGCGAAGCTCGCCATATCCTCCAGCCGCCCGCCGACCTGCTGGCCGTAGAGATCGACGGAAACCCGGCCGATGGTGACGACGTCGAGGCGCGGCCCGGCCATGCGCTAGCCGATATCCTTGGGCCGCCAGAACACCGCCTTGGGATCCTGGGTCCAGCGATGCTCGGCTGTGAATTCCGGCACCGTGTAGGGATTGTCCGGCAGATGGCGGATGACCCAGCTGTAATACATGCCGTAGCCCGGGGCGGCGCATTGCGCATGATCCAGGCCCGCGGGAATCCGGACCGTGTCGAAGGGGCGGATCTTCATCACCTCATCGCCGAGCTCGGCATGGCCATAGCCCTCGGGCCGGGTGAAGCGGTAGTGATAGATCTCCGGCTGCGCATGGTGATGTGGCGGATAGCTCGACCACCGGCCGGGAAATGTGATGACCTCGCCCAGAACCAGCTCGGCCGCGGGATCGGCATTGCGGCGATCGAAGATGGTGCGCACGAAGCGGTAGCAGGCGTCGTCGACCTGACCCTTGCCGCGATGCTCGTTGGGCACATCCTCGGGTCCGTAGAAGCGACTGGCAAAGGGCGCGCGATTGGCGCTGCCGTAGACGGTGAGCTCGCTATCCTCCGCGGCGCTGATCCGCACGCGCTCGCCGGCGGCCACATGCAGCGCGCTCGAAGATTCGTCGAAGAGGGACCGGCGCTCGAAGCTGCGGCTGGCATTGCCGGCGGTGGCCTCGATGCGGCCCTCCATCAGGATCCAGGCGCATTCATGCGTGGCGTCGACGCTCACGGTCTCGCCGCCGCGCATGCGCAGCACGCCGAAGGAGATCCGGGTCGGATCCTCCTTATCGTCGAAGCGGGTGACCTGGGTGAAGCCCTGGGGAAAACCCGACCGGTGGCCGGTCAGATGGCATTGCATGGCGTCTCCTTCTCGGGGCGCGGTGGGGACCTCGGCCAGCCACGGCTCTCGCGTTCCATGGCCGCTACAACATAGAATATTCGTTTCGTTTTGACAATGCCCGCACGGACGCC
>DATBBO010000368.1:0-15736 GCA_036270995.1 Dongiaceae bacterium
CGCCGAGCCCTTTCCGCAGAGCACCCCCTTGTTCACGGGATGGTCGCGGTTGCCTTCGACGTAGCGGATGCGCCCGTCCTTCAGATGGACCTTGATGCCGCAGCGGCAGGCGCACATGTAGCAGGTCGTGCGCTTGACCTCGTCGGAGATGGGACGCGAGAGTTCGATCTGCTCTTCGGCGCGCGGCACGCGAATCTACTCCCAGTTCGGCCTCATAGAAGAGGCAAAGCGCCCGGCGGTCAAACCCGATATCGGCTGTCCAAGCGTTCCGGATCCGTTGCCAAGGCCCCTGGCGCACTCGCGCGGCGGGCGCTAGCCTCCGGCCATGAGTGAATCCATCAGCGACACGACCCTTGACGCCCGCGGGCTCAAATGCCCGCTGCCGGTGCTGAAGGCGCGCCGGACGCTGAAGGAAGTTCCGCCCGGCGGCATCCTGCGCGTGCTGGCGACCGACCCTGGGGCCGAAAAGGACTTCGCCCATTTCTGCGAAACGACGGGCTGCGAGCTGCTGGAAAGCAGCTGGGACGCCGGCGAGCTCCAGATCACGCTGCGCAAGCCGGCCTAGTCAGGCAAAGGCGCCTGCACTGGCTCCCTCAGACGTCCTGGCTTACTGCCAGCACTCCAGCGACACGGTGAATTCCCGCGCCCGGCCGGCGATCTCCGCTGCGGTCAGGAAGGTGGTCGAGGGCTCGGTCTCGTAATCCACGTCCTGCGCGTCGAGGAAGGAACGCAGCAGATTGGCACTGACGGCGAAGTTGACGTTCTGCGGTACGTCGATGGTGTTGTCCGCCTCGGCATCCGCCGTGGGATCGAATTTCGACTGCACCACGCCGACCACATGGCCCGCCATGTCGAGCACCGGCCCGCCGCTATTGCCATGCTGCACCGGGGCGGTGATCTGGATCAGGGTGCGGTCGTTGTCGGGCCCCGCCAGCGAGCTGATGTTCCCTGTGGTCACGTTGAGGTCGCTGGAGATCTCGTCATGCAGCGGAAAGCCGGCGATGAGGATGGCATCGCCCGTCCTCACACCGCGCCCGTCGCGAAAGCGGGCGACATTGCCGTCGGGCTTCGGTCCCTTGAGCAGCGCCAGGTCGTTCGCCTTGTCGACCGCAAGGAGCTGTAGGACCTGGCCCTCCGGAAAGCGCATCTCCTTGCAGCCATCGACCACATGCTGGTTGGTGACGATATGGCCCTCGGCGGAGACGTAGAAGCCCGAGCCCGTGGCATAGAGCTTGAGCTTGGGGGAGGTCGCGCTGGGCGCGACGGTCTTGCTGACATTGGTCGCTTCAAAGCGCGAGGCGAGGAGTGCGGCCAGAAGGTCGGATGAGATCTCGCCCGTCTGCGTCAGGCCGCGGTCCTTCTGGAAGGCCTTGATGGCACCGACGGTCGCGTCGTTCAGGGTGTTGTCGCGGGCCCCCGGATCATAGCCGAGCGCAGCCAGCGCCGTCTTGACGGTGGCGATCAGGGTGTTGGGCGTGCTCGGCTGGGGTGCCAGAGCCGCTATGTCCGGATTCTTGGAGGCACCGCCCGCGCTTGCGGTACCCTCCGACGGCGTCTTCGGATGGTCGGATCCATTGGTCGTGTTCGCTACCGGGCCCGGCGGCATGACGAGGTCGAGGTCGTTGGCCGCCCGTTGGCGTAGCGCCTTGGCCTGGGCCAGTTCGGTGGAGGAGAGCTCCTTGGCGACGTCGTTGCGATTGCTCTCGGCGAGCTTGCGGTCGTCGGATTCCTCCGCCTTGTCGGCGGCCAGCGCATAGAGGACGTAGGCATAGACGAGATTCCGCGCGACGCCGGTGCCGTCGTGATAGAGCACGCCCAGATTATTGAGAGCCCGGCTCGATCCTTGATGGGCCGCCGCCTTGTACCAGGAAATCGCCTGGACGATGTCTGTCGGCAGTCCCAGCCCCTGCTCGTAGAGATAACCGAGGGAGGCCTCGGAATCCGCATCGCCCTGCTCGGCGGCGGCGCGGTACCAATGGGCCGCGCTGGGCAGGTCCTTCGTGACGCCGCGCCCGCTCTGATACATGACGCCGAGATTGTACTCGGCTACCTCGAAGCCCTTATCGGCGGCCTTTTGATACCAATGCACCGCCTCGGCGGGATCCTCGGGCACACCTTCGCCCATATCGTGCATGTAGCCGACCATGTTCAGGGCCGCGGCATGGCCCTGGGCGGCGGCCCTGAGGAACCACTTCATCGCCGCGTCGAAGCTGCGCTTCTGGCCTCCCGATCCGTCATGGAAAACCAGGCCATAGTCGTACTCGGCCTCGGGATCGCCATGCTCGGCGCCCTCGCGATACCAGCGCAGCGCCTCGCGCTGATCCTGTCGCACGCCATTGCCGTAGAAAAAGAGATCGCCCAGATCGGCCATCGCCGGGGCATAGCCCTGATTGCAACTTCGCTGAAACAGAAGCGCCGCCTGCTTGTAATCCTGGTCGACGCCGAGGCCATCGGAATACATCTTGCCCAGCAGCCGCTCGGCCTTGGGATCACCAGCCTTCGCCAGGGGCTGAAGCTCGGCCAGCGCCGTCTTGTAGTCGCCGATCTGATAGGCCTTGTTGGCCGCGGCGAAGTCCGCCATCGCCGGGGGAGCGAAGCCGACGACCAGCAGTGCCAGCATGAATAAGGGGCGCAAGGGCTGCATCTGGGAGAGCGGACTATATCACAGGGCTATCGCCGCGAGGGCCATCCTCGCGGCCTATTGAGGGGCCGGGGTCGAAGGCTGCTCCATTTCGCTGTAATACCGCTGGGCGCCGGGATGGAGCGGGATCGGCACCGCCTGCAGGGCCGAGCCCGGCTTGACCTGGCGGCCAAGTGCGCCAGATTCGTCCAGCAGCTTCCGATTTCCCTGATTCCACAATGACTTGGTCAGGTCGTAGACCAGGGTTTCGTCCTGACTAGCGGCCACGAGCCAGAGCACGCCGAGGCCGAGTGTCGTCGTGGTAGCGACCCCCTGATAGCTGTCCGCCGGAATGATATCAACGCTCAGGAAGTCGTACTCTCGGCGCAGATCGGCAATCTTCTCGCCCTCCACCGGCAGGAGCGCGATGGGCAGGCGTCTGGCGAGATCGGCAATGGCCGGCAGCGGCACCGCATCGACGATCATGAGCGCGTCCAGCTCACTGGCCTCGAACTGGCTGATGGCCATCGAAATGTCGGAGAAGTCGGGCTTCAGGCGCTTCTCGGTGAGACCGGCGGCTTTCAGCACCAGCCCAGCGGTCAGCATGTTGCCGGCATTCTTCGGCCCGAAGCCGACCCGCTTGCCCCTGAGCTCCGCCATCGATTTGATCTTGCCGTCATTGCGCACGATGACGTGCAGGCTCTCCTGATAGAGATTGGCGATGGCGCGCAGATCGGCGATGGCGCCGGCCTCGGCGAAGACGCTCTTGCCTTTGAAGGCCCAATAGGCGACGTCGGCTTGGCTGAGGCCGGAATCGAGCTGGCCCGAGCCGATGGCGCCGACATTCTCCACCGATCCCGCGGTCGCCTGGGCGACGGCGATCAGGCCCGGAACGCCGCAGCTTCCCCCGTCATCGCAGCTTCGGCTGCCGGGGGGGTTGCTCACCACGCCGGCAATCACGCCGCCGAGTATGTAGAGGGAGCCGCCGGTCTCGCCGGTGCCGATGCGGAAATAGCGGACGTCCTGGGCAGCAACCGGCTGGAGCAGGAACTGGCGCGGGGACAGCAAGGCAAGGGCGCCGAGCGCCATGCCGGCGCGCAGGACCCGACGCCGCGACAAGCGGCTTGCCAGCCCATCAACCCTTTGCCGCCAACGCAACGCCAGCCACCTGCGTTAGATCATCTGCGCCGCCTCAAAATAGGATCGGCCATGCCTCGGCGCCAGGGGCAAGGGGCGTTATTTCGCTGGCCTGAATTTCAGCTGCTTTTGTCGGTCTCGGCCGGCGCCGGATCTGCCGCGGCGGACATGCCCAGCCGGCGCTTGATCTCTGCCACATCGGTGAAGATCCTCTTAAGGCGGAACATGTAGCGCACCTGCTCGAAGAACTTGTCCCGGGGCATGGCCGGCATGCCGATGACCACCGCACCGGGGGCGATCCGGTTGCTGCCCACCTGGGCGCCGGCCAGCACCACGGCATCGTCGCCGATGGTGACGTGATCGGCGATGCCGACGCCGCCGGCGAGTATCACCCTGTTGCCGATCCGGCAGCTGCCGGAGATCCCGACCCGGCCGGCGATCAGGCAGCCTTCGCCGATCTGGTTGTTGTGGCCGATCATCACGAGGTTGTCGATCTTGGTGCCTGCACCGATGACGGTGGCCTCGATCGTGCCGCGGTCGATGCAGCTATTGGCGCCGACCTCGACATCGGCGCCCAGTATCACGGTGCCCAAGGAGGCAATGCGGGAGATGCGGGGAGCCCCGGCGGGCGGCGGCGATCCCGGCTCGGGGATAGCGAAGCTGAAGCCGTCCGCCCCGACGCTGGCATTGTTGTGGAGGATCACCCGGTCGCCGATCTCGACCCGCTCGCCGATCCTGACGCCGGGATGCAACAGCGCCTCGGCGCCGATGCGGGCATGCGCACCGATGGTGACGTGGGCGAGGATGACGGTTCCGCGTCCGATGCGGGCACCGGGACCGATCTGGACGAAGGGCCCGATCGAGGCAGGTTCTTCGATCACCGCCGAGGGATCGACCACCGCCGTCGGATGAATTCCCGTGGTCGCGTGCGGGGCGCTGGCGAAGAGCCGGGTCAGCGATGCGAGCGCGTAGCGCGGGTGGTCGACGGTGAGCACGGCGCGAAGTCTGGCCGGCGTCTCCGATCCCCGCAGCACGATGGCAGCCTGCGCTGCGCTGGCACCGAGCGCTCCGAGCGCGGTTTCCTCCAGCGCGAGGGCAAGATCCTTGGGGCCGGCCGCGGCCGGATGGTTGACGCCTTCGACGGCGAGCTCGCCATCGCCGGCGAGATCGGCCTTCAGGGCCTCGGCGATCTCACTGATCTTCGGCATCAGCGTCCGCGCCAGACGGGGTCGCGCTTCTCGGCGAAGGCGCGGGCCCCTTCGAAATAATCCTCGGACCGGCGCAGCCTGTCGTAGGCCGGCACGCCCCCGCGGCGGAGGAGTGCGAAGCCTTCCTCCACCGTCAGCGCCTCGGTTGCTGCGAAGCTCGCCTTGATGGCCGCCGCCGCCAGGGGCGCGGCGGCGAGGACCTTGGCCGCGAGCCGGCGAGCGGCAGGCATGAGCTCGGCAAGGGGCACGAGCTCATTGATAAGGCCGAAGCGAAGCGCATCGACGGCGCTGAGGCGTTTTCCCGTGAGCATCATCTCCATCGCAATGGCACGGGGGAGCCGGCGAGGCAAGCGCAAGATGCCGCCGGCATCGGGGATCACGCCGATCCGGGCTTCCGGCAGGAAGAATTCGCATCCTTCCGCCGCGACGATGAGATCGCAGGCGAGAGCCATCTCGAAGCCGCCACCGACGGCAAGCCCGTTGATGGCGGCGATGATGGGCTTCTCCAGGCTGAAGAGCTCGGTCAAGCCAGCAAAGCCGCCCGGGCCATAGTCATCGTCGCTTCCCGCGACCGCTGCCTCCTTGAGGTCCCAGCCGGCGGAGAAAAAGCGCGTGCCCGCGCCGGTCAGGATGGCCACGCGCGCGGCGGGATCGTCGCGGAAGGCAAGGAAGGCATTGCCCAGGGCCTGGCTGGTCGCCGTGTCGATGGCATTGGCCTTGGGCCGGTCGAGGGTAATCTCCCAGAGGCTTCCCTGCTTCTCGACGGTGACCGCGCTCGCCATGACAGGCTCAGGCATGTCCCGGGCGGCGCAGCGCGCGGCCCGTGAGAGCACCGGTGGGCATGCCATCGCGGCAGACCACGGTGCCGTTGACGATGGTCGCGCGAATGCCGTCGCTGGGATTGGTCGGCTGCTCGAAGCTGGCGCGGTCTTTGACGCTCGCCGGATCGAAGAGGACGAGATCGGCCGCGAGGCCGGGAGCGATGCGGCCGCGATCGGCAAGCCCGAACTGCTCGGCGGGCAGGTTCGTCATCTTGCGCACGGCCTGCTCCAGGGTGAGCAGGCCGAGATCGCGCGCGTAATGGCCGAGCACGCGCGGGAAGCTGCCCCAGAGGCGCGGATGGGTCGAACGGCCGCCGGGAATGCCGTCGGAGCCGATCATGCTGTGCGGATGGGCGAGGATCCGGCGCACATCGCCCTCATCCTGGCAGAAATAGATCGCCGCTCCCGGGGAGAGGCGCCGGCAGGCCTCCTTGATGTCGACGCCCCATTCGGCCGCGATATCGGGGAGATCGCGCCCGCCCGCTTCCGGATGCGGCTCGGACCAGGCGATCAGCACCCGCTCGGCATCGCGCACGAAGCCATAGTCGATGATGGTCGAGGCGGCGTTGTAGGGATAGACGTCCATGCCCACCGGCTGGCTCTCCCGCGCCCGGTCGTAGCGGGCGAGCGTCCGCGGCGCATGGCCGTAATTGGCGAGCCCGTCGCCCTGGTGATGAGAGAGGATGACCCGCGCCTTGGCCTCGCGGCCGATCTCGAAGGCCTCCTCCATCGCCTCCTCGAGGTGATGGGTGTAGTCGCGGGTATGGGTGGCATAGACCCCGCCGGTCCCGGCCAGCGCCTCGGCGACGCCAATGATCTCCGCCGTGGGCGCTGCCTTGGCCGGGGCGTATTCGAGCCCGGTGGAGAAGCCGAAGGCGCCGGCCGCGAGCGACTCCGCCAGGCCCTGGCGCATCGCCGTGATCTCGCGCTCGGTCGCGGGACGGTCGAACTCCGTCATGACTCCGGCGCGCAGCGTCGCATGGCCCACCAGCGGCGCTGCATTTACCGCGGCCGGGGCGCGGTCGAGCGCTGTCAGATAGTCTTCGAGGGCGCCGTAGCGATAGTCCGCCACCTCGCCCAGCAGGCGGTATTCCTTGGGCAGATCCCCACGCGGCCGGAGCGGCGCCAGGCTGAATCCGCAATTTCCCGTGACGACGGTGGTGACCCCCTGGCTGGTCTTGCAGCGATGCTGAGGCTCGTCGATCAGCGCCCGGTCGTCATGGGTATGCACGTCGATGAAGCCGGGAGCGAGGATGCAGCCGCTGCCGTCGATGCTGTGCTCGGCCTCGGTGCCGCCGAGATCGCCGACCGCGGCGATGCGATCACCCTCCACGGCCAGGTCAGCCGGAAAGCGTGGACGGCCGCTGCCGTCGATCACCTGGGCCTGGCGGATGATGAGATCAGGGCGCAAGGGGAACTCCGTCGGGGCGGCGCATCCTCCGGCAGCCTGCCCCGGCCTGTCAACCAAGGGAGGCTTGCCAGGGGAGGGCGGAATCGGACAAATTCCCACCGCCCCGATCGGGGCGGATCCGAAGCGACGGCTTTCAGATCAGAACAGACAGCGACAGAGGCGCGGCCGCGGCGGCGGCCGGGAAGGGCCGGCCATGCTTCAAGGGCGAAAAGGGAAGAACCGCGAGAGGAAGCTCGCCAATCTGCGCCGGCTGCTGTCGCCGCGCCATGTGGCCTTCGTCGGCGGCCAGCGGCTGGCGCCCGCCATCGGCTATTGCGTGGAGGCCGGCTTCACCGGCGAGATCTGGCCGGTCAATCCCACCTATCCGGAGATCGGCGGCCGGCGCTGCTACAAATCCCTGGCCGATCTGCCGGCACCTCCCGATGCCACATTCATCGCCGTGCCCCGGGAGCTGACGGTCGATATCGTGCGCGAGCTTTCCGCCATGGGGGCGGGTGGTGCGGTCTGCTATGCCGCGGGTTTTGCCGAGGTGGGGGGCGAGGGCATCGGGCTGCAGAAGGCATTGGTGGAGGCGGCGGGCGATCTCGCCGCCGTGGGCCCCAATTGCTACGGCCTGCTCAACTATGTCGAGGGCGTAGCCATGTTCGCCTCGGGCTTCGGGGGCGGGCGCACCGAGAAGGGCGTCGCCATCGTGGCCCAGAGCGGCAATCTAGCGCTGAACCTGACCCAGAACGACCGCTCCGTCCCGCTCTCCTATGTCATCACCGCGGGCAACCAGGCGATCCTGAATCTGGCGGATTATATCGACGTACTGGCCGAGGATCGCCATGTGAGCGCCATTGCGCTCTATATCGAGGGGCTGGACGACGTACCGGGATTCAGCCGCGCGGTGCTGAAGGCACGCGGCAACGGCAAACAGATCGTCGCTTTCAAGGCTGGAAACTCCGAGCTCGGTGCGAAGCTCGCCATGAGTCATACCAGCTCGCTGGCCGGCAGCGACAAGCTCTATGATGCGCTCTTCGCCCGTCTCGGAATCATGCGCGTCGATTCCATCGCCGGACTGTTGGAGACGGCGAAGCTCGTCTCGGTCGCGGGTGTGCCAAAGGGCGACCGCCTCGGGGTCTTCACCTGCTCGGGTGCCGACAATCTGATGACGGCGGATCTCGCCGTGCGCCATGGCGTCAGGCTGCCGGCGCTTTCGGCGGAGCAGACAGCGAGCCTGCGCGCTCAGCTGCCGAGTTTCGCCACGGTTTCCAATCCTCTCGACTACAACACCTCCCTCTGGGGTCATCGCGAGGCGCTCGTGACGGCCTTCAGCACGGTGATGGAAGGGGATGTCGACGCGGGCATGCTGATCGTCGACTACCCGCCCAGCGATCCAGCAGGGCAGCGCGACTGCGATATTTCCGTCGATGCGCTGGTGACCGCCTGCCGCGCCAATGGCAAGACGGCCCTGGTCGCGAGCGATCTCTCGGAGCTGATTCCGGCGGATGCGCGCCGGCGCATGATCGAGATGGGCTGCGCCCCGCTCCAGGGCCTCGAGACGGCGATCGCCGCCTTCGGAGCCGTGGTCAACCGCGCTCGCCAGACCGCGGCGCCCGATCTCGCTTTGCCGAATCTGCCGCCGGCCCCGAAGGATGCGCGCCTCAGGGAGGAATGGGAGTGCAAGCGCCGGCTTGCCGCCTTCGGCCTGGGCCTGCCGGAGGGCCGGCTGGTGACGGCGACAGACGCACCGCGCGCCGCCTCGGAGATCGGCTTTCCCGTCGCCCTCAAACTCGGCCGCCCGGCGCTGGCCCACAAGACCGAAGCAGGCGCCGTCACCCTCAATCTTCGCAGCGAGCAGGCGGTCGCCGAGGCCGTCGCCGGCATGAGCGCCTCGCTCGCCCGCTATCAACCGGGCCTTGTCCCCGAGCTCTTCCTGGTGGAGCGCCAGGTAGCGGGTGTCGTGGCCGAGCTCATCGTCGGCCTCCATCGCGACCCGCAATTCGGCTTGGTGATGGTTATCGGCGTGGGCGGCACGCTGGTGGAGCTGGTGGAGGATGCAGCCTCCCTGCTGCTGCCGACCGACCGCGAGAGCGTCGCCCGGACCCTGCGGCGCCTCAAGGTGATGAAGCTGCTGCAGGGCTATCGCGGCAAGCCCGCGGGCGATGTCGCCGCCGCCATCGATGCGATCATGGCGATCGCACGCTTCGCCGATGCCCATCGCGACCGGCTGGTCGAGCTCGACGTCAACCCGCTCATGGTCCTCCCTCAGGGTCAGGGCGCCGTTGCCGTCGACGCCTTGATCGTGATGGCGGGGGAGTAGGGGCGCGGCGGATCGCTGCCAATCAGGCGTGGCTATGGACGGATCGTGAGCACCCGCTAACCCTCGTTCAGCGGATAGGGCGTGCCGTCGCGGTGGGAGTAATGCGCGACCCCGGGCTCTGCCACCATGTCGATATCGGCATAGACGCAGCGGTCGTGCTTCGGATCGGAATTGCCGATCTCGAGCACCACGGCGTCGCGGTCGGACCGGTTGATGAGATGATGGCCGTCGGGATCGCCCGCCTTGAAGGCCGCACAGTCGCCGGCGCGCAGGATCTCGTCACCGCCATTGGTGACGAGGGTCAGCTCGCCCTCCACCACCATGACGAACTCGTCCTCATGGCTGTGCCAGTGCCGCTGGCTTGACCAGACGCCCGGCGGAATGCGGGAGAGGTTGACTCCGAAGGCGGTGAGCCCGGCGGTGCGTCCCAGGCGCCGCCAGCTGTAACCGAGACAGGGCGCATCGAAGGGTGGCGGATAGTTGCAGCTGCGCTGGACCGGGATCGCGCCGATATCGAGCTTCTTCATGAACTGCACCTCCCTATGGAAAGCTCAGCCAACCGGGTCACCCCGCTGGCGCGTAGATGCGGATCTCCGCCCCATGGCCCGCTTCCGCCGGCACGCCGAGGAAGAGCCGGCCGCTGGTCGGCACCAGGAGGGCTGCGACCGCGCCCTTGTCCGTGGGGACCTCGCCGATTGCGGCATAGCCGCCGGCGGCATCCCGGCCGAAGACCTGTATCTTGCCATCGCCGCAGACGAGATAGACCCGGTGGCGGCTGTCATCGGTCAGAAGCTGCCCCGGCTCGGCGCAGGCGGGCGCGGTCCCCTTGAGCGATCCGTCGCTGAGATCGAACCAGGCGACCACCGCCGGCTGGCGAAAGGCGGCGAGGAGCCGTCCGCCATCCTCGTCCAGCGCCACCGCTTCGGCCGCGCCGTTGGGGGCCGTGCTCCAGCTTCCAGTCTGCTTGTTGCCGTCGCGGTCGGCGACCAGGATGCGGGGCTCGCCGACCGCGCCGATGAAGATGCGCGAGCCGTTGTCCTCCAGCGCCAGCGGCCCCGGCTCGGCGTCGAGGCGAATGTTGTCCCAATGCTTGTTGTGGGTGCTGTCGATGATGGCGATCTTGCGGCCACCGAGGCCGAGATAGATGCGCTCGCTGCCGGCGTCGTAATTCAGCATGCCGGGATTGGCGCCGACCTCGACGCTGCCCTCCGCCTTCAGCGGCGCGCCCTGATAGATCATGAGCTTGCCGCCCGATGTCGAGACATAGAGGCGGTTGTCTGTCGGCGCCCGGGCGAGGCCGCGGGGGTCGGTGAGGCCGGTGATGCTCTGGGCGAGCTTGGCGCCGGCGAGATCCACGACAGCCAGCGTCCCCGCCTCGGACTCCAGCACGAAGAGCCGCTGATTGGCATAGTCCATGCCGAGATCGGCGATGGCCCCCTTGGCATCGCCCAGGGGGATGCTGCCGATCTGGGTGAGCGGGGCGGCCTCCGCCTGGCCGAAGGTGAGGCCTGCAAGAACTGCGGCCGCCGTCAGGACGCGGACCATGCCACGACCTTCTGGTTCTGCTCGCCGAGGCCCGCGACTGTCAGGCGCATGGTATCGCCAGACTTTAGATATCGTGGCGGCTTCATGCCCATGCCCACGCCCGGCGGCGTGCCGGTGGTGATGATGTCCCCCGGCTGCAGCGACATGAACTGGCTGACATAGTGCACGAGATGGGCGACACCGAAGACCATGGTGCGGGTGTTGCCCGTCTGCATGCGCTGGCCGCTCACATCGAGGGCGAGGTCGAGGGTCTGCGGATCGGAAATCTCATCGCTGGTCACGAGCCAGGGCCCCAACGGGCAGAAGGTGTCACAGCCCTTGCCCTTGTCCCATTGCCCTCCGCGCTCGGTCTGGTAGTGGCGCTCGGAGACATCGTTGCAGATGAGATAGCCCGCCACATGCTTCAGCGCGTCGGCTTCCTCGACATAGCGGGCTGTCCGGCCGATGGCGACCGCCAGCTCCACCTCCCAATCGCTCTTCTCCGAGCCGCGGGGAATGACGACATCGTCATCGGGGCCGATGATGGAGCTCGTCGTTTTCATGAAGATGATCGGCTCGCTGGGCACTTTGAGGCCGGATTCCGCTGCGTGATCGGCATAGTTGAGGCCGATGGCCACGACCTTGCCGATCTTCGCAACGGGAGGACCCAGGCGGGGCTTGCCGGCGACCCTGGGCAGCTTTGCCGGGTCGAGCGAGGCAAGATGGGCGAGTGCCGCGGGCTGCAAGGCTGCGCCATCGATCTCGCCGATCTCGGCCGAGAGATCGCGGATCGCGCCCTGGCGATCGAGGAGGCCGGGTTTCTCGGCACCTGCCGGGCCGTAGCGCAAGAGCTTCATGGACGACTCCGTTCGGAAGTGGGTTGCAGGAAAGCGTCAGGCCCTGACCTTGGCGAGGAAACCGGTCAGGAGCGCGAAATAGGCCTCGGGATCTTCATACATGGGCAGATGCGAGCAGCCGCGCAGCACGGCGATCTCCGAATGGGGCAGCGCCTGGTGCATGCGCAGCGCACAGGCCGGCGTCAGCTCGTCGAACTCGCCGACGATGACGAGGCAGGGTACCGCGATGCGCCGCATCTCGGCGATGCGGTTCCAGCTCTTGAGATTGCCCGTGTAGAGGAACTCGTTGGGTCCCTGCATCGTGCCGTAGGGGGCCATGTTCCAGTCATCGAGGGAGGCCTTGAGCGGCTTCGGCAGGCTCTCCAGCCGGTGCACATGGCGGAAGTTCAGCAGGGTCACGGCTGCCTGATATTCAGGATGCTCGTAGCTGCCGCGGGCCTCGTGGCGCTGCATCATGGCGACCGTCTCGGGGCCGAGCGCCGCGCGCAGCCGGTCGAGCTCGGTGACGAGATGGGGCATGTCCCCGCATGTATCGGAGAGGATGAAGCTCTTCAGCCCGCCGAGATATGTGAGCGCATATTCGATGCCGAGCCATCCGCCCCAGCTATGGCCCAGGAGATGGACGCGGCCGAGGCCCAGCGCCTTGCGCACCGCCTCGACCTCCTCGACATAGCGCCCGATGGTCCAGAGGGCGGGGTCGGTCGGCCGGTCCGACTTGCCGCAGCCGAGCTGGTCGTAGGTCACCACCCGGTAGCCCTCCTTGACCATGCGCAGCAGCGGCTCGCGCAGGTAGTCGGAGGGCAGGCCCGGACCACCATTCAGCAGGAACAGAATCTCGGCATTGGAATCCCCATAGCTGTAGGTGACGACCTCATGGCCGTCGACCTTGACCCTGGTCGAGGAGTCCGGCTTGGCCATGGTCCAAGAATCCCTCTCGGTGAAAGCGAGGGAGAGTGCCGGGGCAAGAGGGGCAACGTCAAGCGGAGCGGCAAGGCGAGGGCTCCGGCGCGGCGGCCGCATCCTGACGGTACCGGGAATGCCGATACTTCAATGGCTTACTTTGGCAGGCTTACCTTGATCGCCGGACCGATGACCCCTGGACTCGGCCTTGTCTCTGGCTTGGGTCTCGGGGAAGAACCAATAGAGGATGGCAGCGCCGGCAAGGCCGATGACGGCAAGGCCCAGAAAGCCGACAGTGTAGCCGAAGAGTTCCACGGCATAGCCCGAGCAGGCCGTGGAGATCGCAGCGCTGATCCCGGTCGCCGTTCCGGCAAAGCCCTGGGCGAGGTTGTACCTGCCGGTGCCACGCGTCAGATCCGCGATCACGAGCGGCATCATGACCCCGATGACCGCAGCCGAGAAACCGTCGAGCAGCTGGACCGGCAACAGGGTCCAGGGATTCGATATCACGGCGAAGAGCAGGGCGCGCAAGCCCACGAATCCCAGCCCCAGGATCAGGATCGGCTTTCGGCCCCAATCGTCGGCCAGTCTGGCAATCGCCAGGGCCATCACCGCGGCGAGAACTTGCGGGCTCAGGATCAGGATCGAGCCGACAAGCTCCGAGCCTTGCTTGTGATCATATCCCAAGCGGGCGCCGGCGAGCGGCATCAGGGATGCATTGGCAAACTGGAACAGAACGAGACAGAGAACGAAGACGTGAA
Source organism: Dongiaceae bacterium (assembly GCA_036270995.1). Lineage (GTDB taxonomy): Bacteria > Pseudomonadota > Alphaproteobacteria > Dongiales > Dongiaceae > DASXQK01. Next base: position 13,545 of record DATBBO010000368.1, read on the forward strand.
GCCGATGATTCCTGGCCTGGTCTCTCAGCCGATGGCTCTTGCGCGGGTTCTCGCGATCGCCCGCGGACCGCGCCGTCGCATAGTCGATGTCGCGCGAGCGGATCATGGCAAGGGCAATCCCTGCCGGAATGCAGAGCGCGCCGGCGAACAGGAAGGGCGCATTGCCGGAAGTAAAATGGCCAAGCAGACCCATCAGCCCCACGGTCGCGGCATTCCCCAGGGAACTGAAGCTCTGATTTCGCCCCAGCCGGCGGCCCAGGGCACCGTGCCCGACAAGGCCAAGCCCGACGGCCGCGAGCGCTATGCGCAGAAATCCGGCAGCGCTGCCATCGAGCAATTCCGCGACGGTGACCGTCCAGAATTTTGGCCAGAACGCAAACAGGAGCGCCCCCGCAGCGATCATGGCGAGAGCGATCGCCATGAGGCTCCGTTTCGCTGTCATAGCATCCAGAAGGGCGCCGGCCGGTGCCTGGCTGAGGACAGCTGCGATGCCGCCAAAGGTCAGGACGAGCCCGATCTCGCCCGGCCGCCAGCCTCCCGAGGCCAGATAGACGGCGACGAAAGGTCCGAAACCCGTCTGGATGTCGGCGACGAAGAAGCTCAACCAATCGAGGGCATATTGACTGCGCCTGGGCGGACGAGCGCTACCCCGATCTTTCCGAACCTGGTGCCGGATCCACTTCCCGAAACTGCGGAGCTCCGATGTGATACCTCTCGACATGAATGCCGCTCTTCGTCGCGTTGTTGCGAGGCTCTCGGCCCAGCGGAACCAGGAGAGGGGCATCCTCCAGATGTCAGCGGTGGGGCGATCACGCCAGATCGATGGGCAATATCATTAACCCGCATGCTATCCCCTGGTTTCTCGGCCTCGGGAGGCGCCGGCGCGGCCGAGGGCACGGATGATGCCTTTTGCCCTGGGTGTTTTGAGCCGTTTTCGACTAAGGTGGAGTGCCGAGACAGAGGAAATCATCGAGGAGAGGCAGCATGGACCGATTTACGGGCGGTTGCCTTTGCGGCAACGTCCGGATTGTGGCATCGGGACAGCCATACCGGGTCGGCCTTTGTCACTGTCTCGACTGTCGCAAGCATCATGGCGCCTTTTTTCACGCTTCCGCGATATTCCCTCAGGATGCGGTGACGATCGATGGCGAGACGCGCGATTATGAGGGGCGTTTTTTTTGTCCCCGCTGCGGCTCGTCCGTTTTCTCACGCAGCGCGGATGAAATCGAAGTGCATCTGGGATCGCTGGATACCTCCGACCTGCTGATGCCAACCTATGAAAGCTGGACCATCCGGCGCGAATCCTGGTTGCCGCAGTTTCCACTGAAGAGACGATATCTGCGCGACCGCGACGATACGGGTCGCTTCGAGGATTAGGCCGGGCCCGAACCCGCTCCCGAAGTCGGTCGGAAAAATCCCTGCTGACGGCAGTCGCTACGGTTTCAAGCGACCGTCGAAAGGGTCGGTCGGTAATCTTTTAGCCAGGCCTCGCCGGCCTAATCCTGCTCGCCGAGAGTTTGGACGTAGCTTTTGCCGTAGGGATAGAAGAGCTCCTTACGGTTTTGCTGCCAGGCCGCCTTGAGTTCGGGCGTTGTGATGTCCCAGTCCGGCCGGCATTTCCTGGTGACGGCGCGCAGGTCCTGGCGGAGATCTTCCAGCGTGGGTCGGCCGAAGTACCAGTAGCCGTTATAGATCTTGTAGATGACGAGACCGGGCTCGAGCACGATGACGTGCGGGATCATGGGATTGTGGAGGGGGTCCGTGTATTCGGCGATGTCGAGGTCCTTCTGGACGACCCGTCTCGTATCGGAGAGGAACGGCCAGTGAGCGCCGACCCCGCTGCGATATTCATTCGTCTCGGTGATATTGTCGGTGCTGATCGTAACGAGGCGGCAATAGGCCACTTCGAGTTCGCGATGGAGCTGGACAAGCCCCTCGGCCTGCCGGCGATCCTTGGGGCAGAATCCCCCACGGCTGAGGACGAGCACCATCGGGTGTTGTCCTTGCAGTTCGGAGAGCTTCCGGTGCTTCGCGCTGTGGTCGACTCTAGTGAGCATCAGAAGCCGATCCTAACAGAGCCATGGAGTCCGGTTTTGGCACTTCGGCGACGTTGCGGACCGGTTTCCATATGTGGCGCCTCCTGACAGCCTACGTGCCGACAGGGGCAGGAGCACGGCCGGACCATCCCATTA
>DATBBO010000369.1:0-5594 GCA_036270995.1 Dongiaceae bacterium
AGCTCCAGGACTGGACCCGCCCGCGCGGATCGCAGCGCTCGACGGTGAGTAGCCCAGGGGTGAGCCTGACCCGCTCGCGCAGCCGCGCAGCGCGATAGTTCAGGCGGAAGCAGACATAGAACAGCAGCCATTCCGCACCGCAGAAGCCGAAGATCGGCCAGGCACCCATGACCAAGAACGCAGCGCCGAAGCCGAAGCCCACCAGCCCGGCCAGCGTCATGAGCAAGGCGAAGCCGCGGGGGCTCAGGCTTCGATGGGGGGTGAGCAGGGCGTCGAACAGCACCGGCTCTCGGGCGGGATCGCTCATCGCTTGAATATAGAGCCCGCCTCGCCGCCGGGCTAGACTCCCGGGAATTGCGGCAGGCGGGGGAACAGGGGATATGGCGAAGAAGCTCCGGAAACCCGGCGGACGGCTGACCCCGGCCGAGATCGCCACCGTGTTCGACCGGTTCGCTGCCGCCGAGCCCGATCCGCGCGGCGAGCTCTCCTTCATCAATCCCTATACCCTGCTGGTGGCCGTGGTGCTCTCGGCCCAGGCGACCGATGCCAGCGTCAACAAGGCGGCCGAACCGCTGTTCAAACGGGTCGATACGCCCGCGGCGATGCTGAAGCTGGGGGAGGCGAAGCTGAAGGACTACATCCGCACCATCGGCCTCTACAACACCAAGGCCAGGAGCATCATCCGCCTCAGCCAGATTCTCGAGGAGCAATATGGCGGTCAGGTGCCGGTGGACCGCGAGATCCTCCAGACCCTGCCGGGAGTCGGCCGCAAGACCGCCAATGTGGTGCTGAACGTCGCCTTCGCCCATCCGACGCTGGCCGTGGACACCCATATCTTCCGGGTCTGCAACCGCACCGGCCTGGCGCCGGGCAAGACCCCGCGGGCGGTGGAGGACGGGCTGGAGAAGGTCGTGCCGGCGGCGCGCAAGCTTCATGCCCATCACTGGCTGATCCTGCACGGGCGCTATGTCTGCAAGGCGCGCAAGCCCGATTGCCCGGCCTGCCTGATAAACGATATCTGCCGCTACAAGGCGAAGACGGTGGTGTAGACGCTTCCGCCTCGGGGCGGGAAAGGGTGCGGGCATGGCGGGCAAGATGGGGCGATCGTTGGAACATTCCCTCGCCGGCCTACCTAGGTAAAGGACCGATAGAAGCCCGGCCATCACCAAGCAGGAGGAACCGTGACATCCAAGACCCGCCCCACGCCCATGCGCCGCATCGAGGATTACGCAATGATCGGCGATTGCCAGACGGCGGCGCTGGTCGACAAAAACGGCTCCATCGACTGGTTCTGCCTGCCGCGCTTCGATGGCGAGGCCTGCTTCGCCGCCCTACTGGGCGGGCCGGAGAACGGGCGCTGGCAGATCGCTCCCCGCGGCCGGGCGGAGGTGAGCCGCCACTACCGCGATGGCAGCCTGGTGCTCGATACCCGCTTCGAGACCAGAAGCGGCGTCGTCTCCGTGGTCGATTTCATGCCGATGGGCCAGCCCCACAGCAGCATCGTGCGCCAGGTGATCGGCCGCGCCGGCCGGGTCGCCATGCGCCTCGAGCTGGTCCTGCGCTTCGACTATGGCATCACCGTGCCCTGGGTCAGCCGTGAGCCGAACGGCGCCGTGACGGCGGTGGCCGGTCCCCATCGCCTGGCGCTGCGCGCCTCCCTGCCTTTGCGGGGCCGGGATTTGCGCACCATGGCGGATTTCACCATCGCCGCCGGCGAGAGCCATTCTTTCGTGCTGACTCATGGGCGCTCCCACCTGCCACTCCCACGCCCCTTCAATGTCAGGACAGCCCTGGCCGAGACGGAGAAATTCTGGCGGGGCTGGGCCTCCGGCGGCGGCGATGCGGGGGAATGGACCGCCGCCGTACGCCGCTCCCTCATCACCCTCAAGGGGCTGAGCTTCAAACCCACCGGCGGCATCGTCGCCGCCGCCACCACCTCGCTGCCGGAGTTCATCGGCGGCGCGCGCAATTGGGACTACCGCTATTGCTGGCTGAGAGACGCGGCCTTCACTCTGCTTGCCTTGATGAACGCCGGATTTCGCGACGAGGCCCATGACTGGCGTGACTGGCTGATCCGCGCCGTCGCCGGCAGCCCCGAGCAGATGCAGATCATGTACGGGCTTGCGGGCGAGCGGCGCCTCGACGAATGGGAGGTGCCGTGGCTCCCCGGCTTCGCGGGATCGGCGCCGGTGCGCGTCGGCAATGCCGCGGCGGGCCAGCTGCAGCTCGACGTCTACGGCGAGATCGCCGACGCTCTCGCCGTCGCCCGCAAAGGCGGGCTCAGCAGCGTCAAACGCGGGGTCGCGCTGACGACCTCCTGGCTCGAGCATTTGGGGAAGATCTGGCGGCAGCCGGACAACGGCATCTGGGAAGTGCGCGGCCGGCCGCAGCACTTCACGCATTCGAAGGTGATGTGCTGGGTCGCCTTCGACCGTGCCGCGCAGGTCCCGCATATCAGCCGCAAGGAACGGGATCACTGGCGGCGGCTGGCGGCGCGCGTCCACGGCGAGGTCTGCCGCCGCGCCCTCGATCCCAAGGGCGGACATTTCACCCAGGCCTATGGCTCGCGCCGCCTCGATGCCAGCCTGCTGCTGCTCGCCATCGTCGGCTTCCTGCCGCCCGACGACCCGCGTCTCGTGAAGACCGTGGCGGCGATCGAGCAGCGCCTCCTGGTCGACGGGCTCGTGCTGCGCTATGAGACGGACCGGCGGCTGGACGGGCTGCCAAAAGGGGAAGGGGCGTTCCTCGCCTGCAGCTTCTGGCTCGCCGACAACTATTGTCTGATGGGCCGGCTGGAAGAAGCCCGCGCACTCTTTCGCCGCCTCGTCGGCCTGTGCAACGATGTCGGCCTGCTGGCCGAAGAGTATGATCCGCGGGCGGAGCGCTTTCTCGGCAATTTCCCCCAGGCCTTCTCGCATGTGGCTCTGGTCAACAGCGCCTATGCGCTGAAGCGGGCCGAGGGAGCCAAGGTCGGGACTACCGGTGCCCGGCGGCATGCGGTGGCCCGGCACGACTGAGGTCGTCAAAACGGAGACAAAGCATGAGGATTCTATCGATCGATATCGGCGGCAGCGGGCTCAAGGCCTCGGTCATCGATCATACGGGCAAGATGCTGACGCAGCGCCAGCGGATAGAGACGCCGCATCCCTGCCCGCCGGCGGTGCTGCTCCGCGAAGTCCTGGCCCTGGTCAAGCCGCTGCCCGATTTCGATTGCATCTCGGTCGCCTTCCCCGGCGTCGTGCGCGACGGCAAGGTCCTGACCGCCCCCAATCTCGGGACGGCGGATTGGGCCGGCTTCGCTCTGGCAGCGGCGCTCTCGAAGCGCCTGGGGAACAAGCCGGTGAAGATGGTCAATGACGCCGAGATGCAGGGGCTCGGCATCATCAGGGGCAAAGGCCTCGAGCTCGTGCTGACGCTCGGGACCGGAGCCGGAACCGCTCTCTTTCGCGACGGCGAGGCGGCCCCGCATATGGAGCTCGGGCAGCACCCGGCCCATGGCGACGCGACCTATGATCAGTACATCGGCCGGGCGGCGCTTGAGAAATTCGGCAAGCATCGCTGGAACAAGCATGTCGAGAAGGCGATCGGGCAGCTTGACACCCTCCTCAACTTCGACCTGCTCCATATCGGCGGCGGCAATTCGAAGCATGTGACCTTTAAGCTGCCGCCCAATGCGCGGATCGAATCCAACGACGCGGGAATCGAAGGCGGCGCCGCGCTGTGGCGAAGCACGAAAAAGGCGCCGGCGAAGTAGAGGCAAACGCCCCTCCGCCGTCATGGCCGGGCGAAGTCCCGGCCATCCACGAGCTTGTCTGCCGCTCAGAAGAGGGGCTGGCGAACCGGCGTCTCAGCTCCCGATGGCCTTCCGGCGGGACTGGCTGAGAAGGGCGAGGCAGGGGTTCATGGGATCCCCGGCGTATTTCTGCGAGCGCGCCTCGGCATGGGAAACCGCCATGCCATCGGCGCTGGGGTAGAGATAGACATCGACCACGCAGCCCTGGTCGCGGTACTGCCAGACCTGGGCAGGATCATCCAGCCGCACCAAGCCCGGCTTTCCCAGCCATTGCTCCAGCTTCGCCGGATCGGCGCCCATTAGATTGCCGGCAGTCGGGGTGAAGGCGGCCGAGGTCGTCGTGGCCAGGTCGGCCGGGGCGTTTGGGATTGCTGTGGCGGCTGTTCCAGCCGGGCGAAGATGCGAAGCCGCACAACCCCCCAGCACTGACAACGCCACAGCGGCCGTTGCCATCCGCAGAAACGCCCCGATCCCGCCCCCAAGCCGCACGATACTCTTGGTTACTCCTGCCCCCGGTTACGCCCGCAAAACTCAGTTATGATGCTCCTGGCTGTCGGAAAGGATGTCCGCCGGCGAGCCGTCCTCGGCCATCGGCATATGCGCCCCCTGGTCCGTCGACCCACCCGACAGCACGTCGATCTGGCCGGCGATGATTCCGCCGCGGGCGATCTCGATCTGGCCGTAGCGGATATTGCCGTAGACCCGGCCGGTGGAATGGATGATGAGCTTCTCCGTGGTGACGAGGTCGCCCTCGAACACGCCGCTGATCTCGGCGGATTCGATCTGCGCCTTGCCCTTGAACACGCCGGTCGAGGAGACCTCGATCGCCCGGCTGTCGGAGAGAACGGCCTCGACCCGGCCTTCGACGATCAGGCGGTCGCAGGCGCGGATCTCGCCGCTGAGCGCGATCTCGCGGCCGACGATCAGCTTCTTGCCTTCGCTATCGCCGGCAGGCGAGGGCTTCACGTCCGGGCGGCGGCCCGTGGTCGCCGTCACATCGGGAGCGCGGCGCACTGGTTCCGCAGGCGCGCGCGGCGCCGGCGCCATGGCGCTGTCGGCGCGGTACATGCGCGGTCCGTCGGTCGCCGGTGCGGGTGGGATATCGGGCGTTGTCCTGGCGCCCCCATCCTGGTCTTTGCGCTTTCCGAACATTCAAAGCCCCCTTTCTGGCCCGTCATGGCCTTTTCATTTGCTGGCCGTCGCCCAGCCTATGGCTGCCCCCGGCGCATCCCCTCGAAGATATGGAGGGCGAAGGCCGTCGCGGCGATCGGTGCGACCAGGTTAAAGACGGGAATGGTCAGCATCAGGGCCATGACCACACCCGCCAGCGTCACCCGTCCCCGGTAGGTGCGCCGCATGGCGTCGGCTGCTCGTTCCTCGAGTCGGCGATAGGCCACCAGCTCGAAATACTCGCGGCCCAAAAGATAGCCGTTAACCGCGTAGAAAACCACGAGATAAAGCGGTGGAAAGACGAGAAGCACGAGATAAACCGGGACTAACAGGAGATTAAGGAAGATGGCGACCCCGGCGAATCGGAGCGTGCCCATGATGATGGCCGCAAGCGGCTGGTCGCGGGGCGGGGGGCGGCCGGGATAGTGCCGCGCCTCCACCGCGCTCGCCACCTCCTCCGAATAGAAGGAGACGACAGTGGTCACCGCCACGGGAAAGAGGAACCAGATCAGCAGCAGGGTCAGCAGGACCGTGCCGATATGGGCGACCCAGTCGACCCAATGGGCGAGCCCGCCCGCCATCCAGTCCCCGATATACCAGAACACCACCCCCAGAATGGCGAAAACCACCA
>DATBBO010000370.1:0-4568 GCA_036270995.1 Dongiaceae bacterium
CGTCCCCGGCGGCTTGGACGTCACGTCGTAGACCACCCGGTTGATCCCCCGCACCTCGTTGATGATCCGCGTCGCGACGCGGCCCAGGAACTCATGCGGAAAGGGGAAGTAGTCCGCGGTCATGCCGTCGGTGGAGGTCACGGCCCTCAAGGCGCAGACATGGTCATAGGTGCGCCCGTCCCCCATCACCCCCACGGTCTTCACCGGCAGCAGCACGGCGAAGGCCTGCCAGATGGCATCGTAGAGCCCGGCGCGCTCGATCTCCTCAAGATAGATGAAGTCCGCCTTGCGGAGGATGGCAAGCTTCTCCTTGGTGATCTCGCCGGGGATGCGGATGGCGAGGCCGGGTCCCGGGAAGGGATGGCGCTTCACCATGCGCTCGGGCAGGCCGAGCTCGCGGCCCAGCGCCCGGACCTCGTCCTTGAAGAGCTCGCGCAGGGGCTCCACCAGCTTCAGGCGCATGCGCGCCGGGAGGCCCCCGACATTGTGGTGGCTCTTGATGGTGACGCTGGGCCCGCCGCTGAAGGAGACGCTCTCGATCACATCGGGATAGAGGGTGCCCTGGGCCAGGAAATCGGCGCCGCCCAGCTTCTTTGCCTCCTCCTCGAAGACGTCGATGAAGAGCCCGCCGATGATCTTGCGCTTCTGCTCCGGGTCGCTGACCCCGGCGAGCTTGCCCAGGAAGAGCTCGCTCGCGTCGCGATGGACCAGCGGGATGTTGTAATGGTCGCGGAAGAGGCTCACCACCGCCTCCCCCTCGCTTTGGCGCAGCAGGCCGTGATCGACGAAGATGCAATGGAGCTGCTCGCCGATCGCCTCGTGGATCAGCACGGCGGCGACGGCGGAATCGACCCCGCCGGAAAGCCCGCAGATCACCCGGCCCTTGCCTACCTGCCGGCGGATCTTGGCGATCTCCTGCTCGCGGAAGCGGGCCATGGTCCAGTCGCCGCCGCAATTAGCGATGCGGCGCACGAAGCTCTCGAGCAGGCGCCCCCCCTCCGGCGTGTGCACCACCTCGGGATGGAACATGAGGCCGTAATAGCGGCGCTTGTCGTCCGCCACCATGGCGAGCGGCGCGCCTTCGCTCGAGCCCACGGCGCGGAAGCCCGGCGGCAGCCGGGTCACGCGGTCGCCATGGCTCATCCAGACCTGCTGGCGGTCGCCCTTCTTCCACACCTCGTCGGTGAGCGCGCAATCCTCGATCACCTCGACGAAGGCGCGGCCGAACTCGCGGTGGTCCGAGGGCTCGACCTCGCCGCCGAGCTGGGCGCAGAGGGTCTGATGGCCGTAGCAGATGCCGAGCAGCGGCACGCCCATCTCGAAGGCGATCTCCGGCGCCCTGGGCGTTCCGATCTCCGTCACCGAGGCGGGGCCACCGGAGAAGATGATGGCCTTGGGCGCGAAGCCAGCGATCTTCTGCGGATCGGTGTTGAAGGGCATGATCTCGCAATAGACGCCCGCCTCGCGGATGCGCCGCGCAATCAGCTGCGTGACCTGGCTGCCGAAATCGAGAATCAGAACACGGTCGGTCATGTGGCGCGCATCATTCAGTTTTCCCTTTCGTCGAGCAAGCTTCGATCAGGACGCCGATATCGGGCCAGGCATAGGCCTGCTCGTAGACGATCACGCCCTCGACCTCCCATTCGCCACGGGCGACGATCCTCCCGCCCAGCTTGTCGTAGAAGCGGCGGAAAGGATTGAGCTCCAGCGCCCAGAGGCAGAGATTGCGATGGCCCGCCGCGGCCAGCCTTGCGGCAAGCGCGCCCAGCAGACGCGTGCCGATGCCCCCGCCATAGCGCCCGGGCGTCACATAGATGGAATAGATCTGGGCGGTATAGGCATCGGTATCACCTTGGACGATCACGTTGTCGCGCAAGGGCGGGCCGCCGCTGGCGAAGGCCAGGATCTCGCTTGCCTCCAGCGCCACCAGGTGGATCTTGCCGTCGTTTCGTGCTGCGAGCTCTCGGCACCAATCGGCGGTCTGCTCTTCCCATGTCCAGGAGAGGGGCAGGCGCTCGGGGATGAATTCGCCATAGGCCCTGTTCCAGCCATCCACCCTGACCCGCGCAATGGCTTCCGCATCGCTGAGCTCCGCCTCGCGGATCTGAAGCCCGGTCATCGCGACCCACGCCCCTTCGCGCGAAACGCAAATTCACTTGCCAAAGACGCGTCCTGCGTATATACTGAAAATTTGAGAATGGAGGAAGAGGCTGCCTGCAGATTCACTGCAGAAGCAGGAGAGACCGCCGGGAAACGCCTCCGACTCGTCCACGGAAGCCTCGGTGAGAGCGGGAGGCAGAGTAGGCTCATCGCTTCCGCCGACCTGTCATGGTCTGCCCGGGCTTGACCCGGGGAGGAGGCCGACCATCCACGAGTTTGTCTGTGCAATGCGATGCTACCCGACGGCGTGGCGGCTGAGACACCACAAGACGTGGATGCTCGGGCCAAGCCCGAGCATGACGAGAGTAGGAGTCCGCCCTGCGTACACGCTGAAAGATTGAGAATGGGAGGCGAGGCAGGCTGTAAATCCGCTGTATTAACAGCCAAGACCGCCGGGAAACGCCCCCGACTTGCCCGCTTCGCTCCCACCACCCCCGCCCTCTTCCTCCGCCCCTCTTGCGGTGGCGGGCCGGGGTGGGGGGTGGCCGCAGGCACGGCGAAGGCCACGACGATCGCCTCGAGTTTGCTCGATCCGCTGCCGCGGATCCGACCCCCCACCTTGATCCTCCCCCGCAAGGGGGGAGGAGATTTATGGAAATGCCCGCGCAGGATGGACTCTGCCCCTCGCCCGCCGGTTTGCCGGCCGGAGCGCTTGCGAAGGCGGGAGTCTCGGCGAAGGCGGATCACAGATTCGTCCACGCATAGGCCACCTCATGCAGCAGCACGCCCCAGAGATGCTCGTCGCGCTCGCCGGCGCGCTTTCCGCCCATGCGCTCGTAGAAGAAGCGCGAGGGGTTGTCGGCCAGCACCCAGACCACCGCCGAGGCGAAGCCCTGATCCGCCAGCCGCGCGAAGCAGCCCTGGAGGAGCTGGCGGCCGATGCCGTTGTTCTGCCAGTCGGGCAGGACATAGAGGGTCTGCACCTCGCCAGCGAAGGGCAGGTGCGTATCGCGATTGGGCCCGGCGCTGGCGAAGCCCACCACGCCGCCCGCCGCACCCGTCCCGGGCCCCGCCTCCGGCGTCTCGGCCACCAGCACGATCTCATGCCGGCCGCCGCGCTGGAGTGCCCGCCGCCAGGCCGCGGCCTTGCCGTCGATGGTCATGCCGATCAGGGTCTGGTCGGGCACCATGCCGGGATATGCCGCCCGCCAGGTCTCGACATGGATGCGGCCGATGGCGCGGGCATCGGCGGGCTTGGCGGGGCGCAGGCGCACGGTCTCGATCATGCTTCCGAGGATATAGGTTCGGGTGCGGGTTTTGGCTCCCGCTCCAGCACCGCGAGGAAGAAAGCATCGGTGGCGTTGCGCGCCGGCGTGAGGGAGAGATAGGGCCCCTCGACTCCTCTGCCCTCCGGCGGCGCGCAGCCGATCGCCTCACGCCAGACCTCCGCCATCGGACGAAGATGGAAGCCGGGATTGGCGCCGAGAAACCATTCGACCTGCCCCTGGTTCTCGCGCCGGAGCAGCGAGCAGGTGGCATAGATCAGCCGCCCGCAGGGCTTCACCAGCCGGGCGGCGCTCTCGAGGATGCGGCGCTGCAGGGCCACGAGCTCCTCGATATCCTTCGGCGCCAGGCGCCATTTGGCATCGGGATTGCGCCGCCAAGTGCCGCTGCCGCTGCAGGGCGCATCCAGCAGCACGCGATCGAAGGTCCCGGCATGGCGCTTGACCCACGGGTCGCGCTCGCTGGTGAGGCCGCGGCGCTCGACATTGTGGACGCCGGCGCGGGTGAGCCGCGTGGCCGCGCGCTCGACCCGGCCGACCAGCACGTCGCTGGCGACGAGCTTGCCCTTGTTCTTCATCGAAGCGGCCATGGCGAGGGTCTTGCCCCCGGCCCCGGCGCAGAAATCGGCGACCCGCTGGCCGGGCCTGGCATCGGCAAGGAGAGCGACCAGCTGTGAGCCTTCGTCCTGCACCTCGATCAGCCCGTTCTTGAAGCAGGCGAGGCTCGCGAGATTGGGCCGCGAGGCGACGCGCAGGCCGAGCGGGGAGAGCGGCGTCGGCTCCGCCGTCACATGCTCGGCGGCGAGCGCTTCGCGTGCCTCTTCGCGCGTCGCCTTCAGCGTGTTGGCGCGGAGATCCGTCTCAGCCTCCGCCATCAGCGCCGCCATCTCGCGCTCGAGATCCGCGCCGTAGAGCGCGGAGAGCTCAGGCTCGAGCCAGGCCGGGAATTCGAGGCGAACCGCGAGGGGCTGCTTGGGATCGCTCACGCTCTTCCCCGGCAGCCCTTGCGCGAGGCGCCGCTCCTCGGGCGTCAGCGGCGCCGGCCGGTACTGGCCGCCATCGAAGGACCCCGCGATGCGATCCGCACTCCACTTGTCGATCAGCGCGAGGGAAGCGATCATCCGCGCCCGCTCGCGATCGGGAAGCGCCATCCCTGTCTTCTCGATCCACCAGTCGAGTGCTGCG
>DATBBO010000371.1:0-1736 GCA_036270995.1 Dongiaceae bacterium
CTCACCTTCCGCTTCGGCGAGCAGCTGCGCAAGGAGGGCTATCGCGGGTATTTCGAGCTCGACTTCCTGATCGACAAGAAGAGCGGGGGGCTCTATCTCGGCGAGCTGAACCCGCGGGTGACCGGGGCGAGCTCCATGACCAACCACGCCGCCTTCGCCCATGCCGATCTGCCGCTCTTCATGCTTCATCTCCTCGAGTTCAGCGGTGTCGATTTCGAGTTCGACGTCGATGCGCTCAACGCCCGCTGGTCGAACAAGGACAACATCGATTCCTGGAGCCAGATGGTGATCAAGCATGTGGAGGACAGCGTCGATGTCCTGGCGGGCGCTCCCCAGACCGGCATCTGGAAGCTGCTCCCCGACGGGAGCGTTGCCTATTCGCGCTTCGACTATCACCGGCGCGCCGTGGAGAGCGAGCGCGAGGCCTTCTTCCTGCGCATCAGCGGCCCCGGCGATTTCCGCTATAAAGGGGCCGATCTCGGCATTCTCATCACCCGGGGGCGGCTCATGACCAAGGATTTCAAGCTCAACGACCGGGCCCATCGCTGGATCGCCGGCATCAAGTCGCAGTTCGTTGGCCGGCCGATCGGTGTCCCCGCGCCGGCGCCGCTGCCGACCGCACCGGGCGCCTTCAAGATACTCTGAGGCATGGCCATGCCCACCCGTGAAGCCCATTGCTGCTGCGGACAGCTCCGCGTCACCTGCGAGGGCGAACCCGTGCGGATCGCAATCTGCCACTGCATCGAGTGCCAGCGGCGCACGGGGAACGTCTTCGGCACGGTGGCGCGTTTCCCGCGCCCGCAGGTGACGAAGATCGAGGGGCGGAGCACCGCCTTCCGCCGCGTGGCGGACAGCGGCCATGGCATCACCTTCCATTTCTGTCCGGACTGCGGCACGACGGTCTATTGGGAGCCGGCCCGGTTTGCGGACACGATCGCCGTCGCCGTTGGGGCCTTCGCCGATCCCGGCTTTCCGGCGCCCGGACATTCCGTCTACGAGCGCCGCCGCCATCCCTGGGTCGACACCAGCATCGCGCGGGAGCATCTGGACTAGCCGCCCGCCTCACGCCCTCTCAGCCGTCATGGTCGGCGAAGTCCGGCGATCCACGTCGATCCGCAATATAACCACCGCGCTCGGCAAGCCTGGCTCTCTTTGCCGTCAATTTGACCAGGTTTTATCGGCATTTCTGCGCGCCAGGACACCCCAAGACATCGTGTCGCGGCGCGAATGCTTGCGTCACACCACGGAGCGTGAGATATCCCGCAGACTACCCGTGGAGAAGCTCAGATTCCCTCCGACCTCGCCATCATCGGCCTCGGCGCCGGCCTGCTGATCCTGACCGGGCCCCTCGGTGTCCTCGCCGCGCGTGCCCGGCGCGGTCATGAGCTCGTCTACGGCCTCAGCATGCTCGCCTCCCTGCTCATCGCGGCGGATGCGGCGGGCTGGCTCTTGCGTCCGGCGGCGCCGGTGGCGACGGCGGTCCTGCCCTTCGGCCTGCCCTGGCTCGAGGCCCATTTCCGCCTCGATGCCCTCTCGGCCTATTTCCTGCTTCTGCTCAACCTGCTGGCCGCCATCGTCGCGGTCTTCGCGCTGGGCTATGGCCGCCACGAGAAGGAGCCGGGGCGGGTGCTGCCGGCCTATCCGCTGTTCATCGCCGGCATGAACCTCGTGCTGCTGTCAGACGATGCCTTCTCCTTCCTGCTGGCCTGGGAGTTCATGTCGGTCACCTCCTGGCT
>DATBBO010000372.1:0-1895 GCA_036270995.1 Dongiaceae bacterium
GCTACAACTCGCCGGTCGGCCTCGGCGATCCTTATGAGCTCGATGCGCTGGAGCCCTTCCACAATCACCTGGTGATGCAGGCGGGCGCCTATCAGAACGCGACCTGGGTGGTGGGCGTGGCCAAGGCGGGGGCCGAGGAAGGCTTCAACATGATCGGCCAGACCTGCATCATCGCGCCCTCCGGCGAGATCGTGGCCCAATGCGCGACCATGGGCGACGAGCTGGTGACCCGCAAATGCGACCTCGATTTCGCCAAGCCCTATCGCTCCGACATCTTCAACTTCGCGGCCCATCGCCGGCCCGAGCATTACCGCCTGATCACCGAGCGCACCGGCGCCGTGCCCCCGCCCGAGGAATCATGAAAAGGCCGGCCGACGCGCTGGCCGCGGGGCAAACCGAAGGGGCGGAGCTGACCGAAGCGCTGGATTGCGTGCTGCGCATGGGCAGCGTGGCGATGCGCAGCGGCGCGCCCGCCTTCCGCGTCCGGCAGTGGATGGGCGCGCTGGCCCGGGAGATGAAGGTCGAGGGGCTGGCGGTCCATATCAGCCTGGGCAGCCTGACGGTGACGGGCCGCCAGGGCGGCCATCCCATCACCATCGCAGCCGAGGTCCCCCCGATCGGCATCGATGCCCGGCGCATGGGCGCCATCATGAAGCTGGCCGAGCAGGCCGAGCCCGGAATCCTACCCCGCGAGGTGAATGCGCGGATCGATGCCATCGAGGCGGCGCCGGGCATTCATGGCGTTCTCGCGACGGCGCTCGCGGCGGGCCTGGCCTCGGGCGGCTTCTCCTATCTCAATGGCGGCGGGCCGCTGGAGGTGATCGCGAGCCTCGTGGGCGGGGCCATCGGCCAGTCGGTGCGCTCGCTGCTTTTCCGCCGGCATCTCAACCAATATGCCGTGACCGCGCTCTGCGCGGTGATCGCCTCCAGCCTCTATGTCCTGGTCGCGAGCCTTCTGGGCGAAGCCGGATTCCCGAGCGCGCGCCATGCGGCAGGCTTCATCTCCTCGGTCCTGTTCCTGGTGCCGGGCTTTCCGCTGGTCGCAGCATTGCTCGACCTGCTGCAGCACCAGATCGTCGCCAGCGTCGCGCGGCTCGCCTATGGGATAGCGGTACTGATGGCCGCGGCCTTCGCGGTCTCCCTGGTGGCGGCTGCCGCGGGCCTCACCGCCGCCCATCCGCCGCCGCCGGAGATCGGCGAGCCGCTCGCCCTGCTGCTGCGCGCCATCGCCAGCTTCGTTGCCGGCTGCGGCTTTGCCGTCATCTACAACAGCAGCTGGCGCACCGTGCTGACCGTGGGCTGCCTGGCGCTGATCGGCAATGAGCTGCGCCTAGGGCTGCACGATCTGGGGCTCGATTTTCCGCCGGCGACGGCGCTGGGCGCGATGACGGTCGGCCTGCTGGCCTCGTGGATCCGGCCCTTCATGCAGGAGCCGCGGGTGGCGCTCACCGTTCCCGGCATCATCGTCATGATCCCCAGCAGCTATGCCTTCCAGACCATCGTGCTCTTCAACCAGGGCTATGTCCTGGAGGCGCTCCATGCGGCGGTGCTCGGCGCTTTCGTCGTCGGCGCCATGGCGGTGGGACTCGTGGCGGCGCGCTTCATCACCGAGCGGCACTGGATGGTGGAGTCGTGAGGGCGCAGGAAAGCGCCCTTTCTTTCGTCATGCCCGCGGAAGCGGGCATCCAGGGCAAGCGACGGAAGTTACGGCTCTGGATTCCCACCTTCGCGGGCATGACGAAATCGAAAATGCGAGGCTAGGGATAACCCTCGAGCAGCCCGAGGTCGGCGGGGCCGAGACGGTCCGTCGCCGTGTTGCGCTGGTGCCAATAAGGATAGATGAGGGGCGGTCGACTCACCTCGTCGAGGCGCTTCAGCTCATCGGGCGAAAGCAC
>DATBBO010000373.1:0-2319 GCA_036270995.1 Dongiaceae bacterium
GCCGGAAGCCGGCCCTCCATGATGTCGTCGGGCGTCAGCACGGCCTCGCCTTCGAAGCCGGGCACGGCATAGCTGTGCCAGCGGCCGACGCCGTCGCGGCGCCAGCGCGCACCCGTGGCGATCACCGCATGCGGAAAGCCGAACTCGCGGATGTCGTCCGCGGTCAGCCGGCTCGCGGGATAAACCTTCACATTGGCCATGCGGCCGATCTGCTGGAGGCGGTGGTCGCGCACACGAGCCCATTCCGCCAAGCCAGGCAGGCGGGATTCGCGGCTCACGCGGCCCCCCAGTTCCTCCCCCGCCTCGGCCAGATGCACGTGATAGCCGCGCTGGCCGAGGGCACGCGCGCATTCGAGCCCGGCCGGGCCGGCGCCGACCACGAGAACGGCATCATCGGAGCCCTTGCCCGTGATGATCTCGGGATGCCAGCCCTTGCGCCACTCCTCGCCCATGGTCGGGTTCTGGGTGCAGCGGATCGGGGTGATGGTGAAGTCGCCGCTGACGCAGACATTGCAGCCGATGCATTCGCGGATGTCCTCCAGCCGTCCCTCCTCGATCTTCTTCGGCAGGAAGGGATCGGCGATGGAGGGCCGGGCCGCGCCGATGAAGTCGAGGATGCCGCGCCGGATCTGGGAGACCATGCTGTCCGGGGAGGTGAAGCGGCCCACCCCCACCACCGGCTTGGAGGTCACGCGCTTGACGAAGGCGGTGAAGGGCTCCTGCGAGCCCTCGGGCTTGAAGCGCGAGGTCGTGGAATCGTTCGACCAGGGGCTGACATTGACGTCCCAGAGATCGGGAAGCTCGGCCAGCATCTCCACCACCTCGCGGCCTTCGGCCTCGGCGCCGATGCCCCGTTCCCCCAGGAGCTCGTCGGTGGCGAAGCGAACGGCGATCGCGCAGCTGTCGCCCACCGCAGCTTTCGCCTCCTCGATGATCTCGCGCAGCAGGCGGACGCGGTTCTCCAGGCTGCCGCCATATTCGTCGCGCCGGTCATTGCGCCGGCGCTGGAGGAAATGCATGGGCAGCGAGAGATCGTGGCCGGCATAGCAGTAGATGATGTCGAAGCCGGCGCGCTTGGCGCGGATCGCGGCCTCGCGATGCCAGCGCCGATAGTTGCGGATATCCTCCTTGTCCATGGCCCGCGCCTGGGCCGGGAAATAGGAGTTGACCGGCTGGTGCGAGGGCCCGATGGGCGCCATGCGGCTATAGATATTGGCGCAGGAGGGACCGTTATGGACCAGCTCGCAGCCGGCGAGCGAGCCATGGCGATGCACGGCCTCGGTCATATGCGCCAATGCCGGGATGTCGTGATCGTCCCAGAGCCGCGCCTCCTTGTAGGGGGCGACGTCCCCCGTGGGATGGATTTCGCATTCCTCAGTGCAGACCACGGCCCAGCCGCCTTCGGCCTTCATGCCCCGCATGCCCGCCAGCGACAGCGGCATGTCATAGCCCATACCGTTGCAGTGAGGGACCTGGTAGAAGCGGTTGCGGGCCGTGACCGGGCCGATCTTCACCTTCTCGAACAGGATATCGTAACGCGGATCGCGCGGCATTCTGCTGGCCCCAAAAGGAACATCGGGCGAGCACTCTCGCCTCCCACATCGGGAAAAGGCAAGCGGGGATGAGCTGACCTCAGCATATAATGTGGTCATTTATGGTGTAGTAAAGACCTTCCCGTTGATCAGGAGGTAAACATGTGGCGAATATATGTGGTTATTTCGAGAGATTATGGCAATACGAGCACAACCAACACCAATTTCATCACGGGCTTCACAAGCAAAGATGATGCGGTCGCCGCTGTAGATCAGATAAAGAAGGATGAGTGGGTCTGGTTACACAGTCTCCACTAGCGCTATTCGCATCGCGTGATGCTCGTGACGGTCTAGGGGCCAGGAGCTGCGCCGAAATCTAGGGCGTGAACGCATAAACGCGCCTTCTGGCGGTTTGCTGGCGTCCGCTGTGGAGCCAAGAGCGGCCCTCCCTCGCCGCAAGTGGCACTTCCGAAAAGTGCCAGAAGCCGACATCGCCACGAGCTTCTCTCTAGCGCGTCAGGTTGTTTATCGGACTAGGCTAGAGCTTCTTTTGTGATGACATGGGCTAGTCTCAGCCGAGTATCAGTCTGGCAAGCCCGCTTTCTGAAGCGCCTGTGCGAATCTGGCGAAATGCTCGGGTCGGCGGATGGGAAATGCCTCCCCGAGAGTGGAGATCCGCAGGTCGGGATCGAGACGCCGCAAGCTTTCCAGAGTGCTCCGCGCCTCGGCCTCTCGCCCGGCCATGGAGCAGCTCCCCGCAAGTATGGATAGGGCAGGGAAGTAGTTG
>DATBBO010000374.1:0-2985 GCA_036270995.1 Dongiaceae bacterium
CCACGGGCTCGGACCCGTTGAAGACCCGCCAATGCCAATGGCCATCAAGCTTTTGAAAGATGCAGAGCATCCGATAGGGTTTGCGCGCGCTTCGATCGGGGTAGGCGATGACGACTTCGCTGTCGGCGAAGACCCAGGCCAGATCGCCCTGGCGGGTCACCTTCCGCTGCCGCCATGCCCAGGAGATCCGGAACGGCTTGGCGAACAGCGCCTTCATATGCGCGGCAAGCTCTTCGCGCGTCTCATCGACCTCGCCGAGTTCCGAGCCGACCAGGCGGAATCCGAGTTCGCTCCAGAGTTCGTCCACGACGGCCGGATCGCGGGCGTAGACGAGGTTGTTCAACCGGTCGAGCTTGGCGAGCAGGGCCCGATCCTCGGTGTCGGCGCCGTCCATCTCGATTTCTCCCCCTCGTCATCGCTTTCAGCTAGGCGGCCAGGATAGAAGCCGAGGCCCTCATGCGCTATGGCTTCAAATCCACGGCTGCCTTGAGGCTGCCGTCCATATAGAAGGGCACGGAGCTATGCTCGTGCCTGATCTTCCAGACCCCGCCCTCCTTGCCCAGGCAGATCGTTTCCCGGACCCAGACGCTGACCTTCTGATCGCCATCGACCTTCGTGCCACTGATCCGCACGAAGCCGTGACAGAAGGCCAGATCGCCGCCGTTCACCACCTTGAAATCCCTGAGCTCATAGCCGAGCGGCCCCCACCAGGTGGCAAACCAGCCCTCCAGAGCGCGCCTGTCCAGCGCGCCCGGCCCTGCGGTCTGCAGCGGCGGGGCCAAGTCGAATTTCACGGTTGCCGGCGAGTAATGGGACAGGACGGCGGGGGCATCCTTGGCCCGGAGCGCCGCCGCCCGGTCCTCCAGCAAGCTGCGAATCAGGGTGGCGTCACGGTCTTCCGTCATCATCTCTCTCTCCTCTCTCCGGAATGCCTGCCTCAAGGACGAAGCAGGCAGCGGCGTCCCGACAGCCAGGCCCCTCTTTTTCCGCGAAAGCGGTAGTGACGGTAGAGCGCGAGCCCTGCCCCGGGTCTATCCGAGGATTGCGAAGGCCGTCGCGACCAGGAGGGTCGCGGCGAAGATGATATTGGCGATGCGCGAGCTCGCCGGATCGTGAAAGATCCGGGAAAAGCCGCTGCCTGCGAGCAGCCAAGCAAGGTGGATGGCGACGATCATCGACGCCAGGACCACCGTCTTCAGCACGGCCCCGGTGGCGGGAGAGCCGACGGGGAGATCCGTGCTCGTGAAGACGGCCGCGATCGCCACATAGGCCTTGGGATTGGCCACCGCCAGCAGGAAACCGGCGGCGAGCGAAGGTGCGGCCGCCCGTCGATCACCCTTCGACAGCGGCGGCGCGGTCGCGATCTTGACGGCGAGATAGAGGATATAGGCCGCCGAGACCGCCAGGAGCAGAGGTGCGAGCCGCGGCACCGACAGAAGCAAAGCGAATAGCCCCGTGGCAACGGCGATCAGGACGGCGATCGTGCCGAGCACGAGTCCCGACATATATCCGAGCGAGCGGCGAAGCCCGAAGGCGGCCCCGACCGCCGTCACGCTCATGGTCGAGGGCCCGGGACTGCCCATGACCGCGGCAGATGCCAGGATCAGCGCCGCCAGCGGACGCCAGAGCCCGGACAAGGAAAGCACCTGCTCGGACATCGCACTTCCTGTAGCTTCGAGCGTATGGGAGCGAAGCTATCCCGGGACGGCAAACGCGGTCTTGAACGCTTGTGCGAGGGCGAGCCAGTCCCTGGCCTGCGCCGCAGGGACCGCATCCGGATGGGCGCCGGCACGCTGGGGATCGAGCGCATCGAGGCGCATTTCCGGGGTCAGGCCTTCTCGCCCCATCGTCACGACACCTATGGCATCGGAATCACGCTGGCCGGCGTCCAGACCTTCCGTTACCGCGGCGAGCAGCGCTATTGCCGCCCCGGCCAATGCCACATCCTGCATCCCGACGAGACCCACGACGGCGGCCCCGCCACCGAGGAGGGCTTCGGCTACCGGATCGTCCATATCGACCCGTCGCTGGTCCAGGCGGCGCTTGGCGGCAAGCCGCTGCCCTTCGTTGCGAATCCCGTGAGCGAAGCCTCGGCCCTGTCGAAGGATTTCGCCTCGGCGGTCCTGGACATCGATGACGAGATCGATGACGTCGGGCGAATCGAAGTGGCCGTCACCATGGCCGACATGCTGGTCGCCGCCTCATCCGGGAGGGCGGGGATGCCGGGCTCGCTCGACCTTGCACCGCTGAGGCGCGCGCGCGACCTCATCGCCGCCGAACCGGCCGAGCGGCATTCGATGGCGGTGCTTGAGCGCGTGACCGGCCTCGATCGCTGGACCCTCGCCCGCCAGTTCCGGACGGCCTTCGGCACCAGCCCCAGTCGCTATCGGACCATGCGGCAGCTGGATCTGATACGGCAGTCGCTGGAGGGAGGCGCTTCTCTCGCCGAGGCCGCCGTCATGGCCGGGTTTGCCGACCAGAGCCATATGACGCGGCGATTCAAGGCCGGCTACGGGCTGACGCCGGCGCGTTGGGCTTCCGCGCTCTCTGGCGCCTAGGGGGCCTGGAAATCCGCCTGGCGGTCGGGCGCGGCGGCCTGGAACGCCGGGCGCCGATTGAGCGCGTCGTCGATTGCAACCAGCCGCGGCATGGCGGCGAGGTTGCAGGCGAAGCGCCGGGCGTTGAACATCTGGGGCACCAGGCAGATATCGGCGAGGCTCGGGGCGGTGCCGAAGCAGACCCCGCGCTCGGCCGCCGCGGGCGCCAGCATCTGCTCGAGAGCGCCCAGCCCCAGCTCCACCCAGTGGCGGTACCAGGCATTGGTCTGCCCTTCATCGGCGCCGAAATCGACGCGCAGCTTCTTCATCACTCGCGGATTGGCCAGCGGATGGACATCGCAGGCGATGGCCAAGGCAAAGCTCCGGGCCCGGGCCCGGAGATAGGGATCGCGCGGCAAGAGCGCCGGCTCGGGATGGATCTCCTCCA
>DATBBO010000375.1:0-2784 GCA_036270995.1 Dongiaceae bacterium
CATGACCCGGGCCGCGATCTTGGCGATGGGATTGCCCGTGGCCTTGGCGACGAAGGGCACGGTGCGGCTCGCCCGGGGATTGACCTCGAGCACATAGATGTCGCTGCCCTTGACGGCGAATTGCGTGTTCATCAGCCCGACGACGTCAAGGCCGCGGGCCAGCGCCGCGGTCTGGCGCTCGATCTCGGCGATGATCTCGGGGGAGAGGGTATAGGGCGGCAGCGAGCAGGCGGAATCGCCCGAATGGATGCCCGCCTCCTCGATATGCTCCATCACGCCGGCGACGAAGACTGTCTCGCGGTCGGCGACCGCGTCGACATCGACCTCGATGGCATCCTGGAGATATGAGTCGATCAGCACCGGATTGCGCCCGGAGACCTGGACCGCGCGCCCCATGTAGCGCAGCAGCTGGTCCTCGCTATGGACGATCTCCATGGCGCGCCCGCCCAGGACATAGGAGGGCCGGATCACCACCGGATAGCCGATGCCGGCCGCGACATGGCGCGCCTCCTCGACGCTGCGCGCCGTGCCGTTGGCGGGCTGACGAAGGGCGAGCCTGGCAAGCAGCTTCTGGAAGCGCTCGCGATCCTCCGCCAGGTCGATGGCATCGGGGGAGGTGCCGAGGATCGGGATCCTTGCCTGCTCCAGCGCGGCGGCGAGCTTCAGCGGAGTCTGGCCGCCGAACTGGACAATGACGCCCAGAAGCTTGCCCCGCCGCTGCTCGATGCGCGCAATCTCGATCACGTCCTCGGCGGTCAGCGGCTCGAAATAGAGCCGGTCGGAGGTGTCGTAATCGGTGGAGACCGTCTCGGGATTGCAATTGACCATGATGGTCTCGATGCCGGCCTCGCGCAGCGCATAGGCGGCATGGACGCAGCAATAGTCGAACTCGATGCCCTGGCCGATCCGGTTCGGGCCGCCGCCTAGGATCATCACCTTGGGCCGGTCGCTCGGCTCCGCCTCGCAGGCGCCGGCCTGCTCGGGATCGGCCACGTAGCAGGAATACATGTAGGAGGTGGCCGAGGCGAACTCGCCGGCGCAGGTATCAATGCGCTTATAAACGGGCCGGATACCGAGCGCGCGGCGCTTCTCGGCGATCTCATCCTCCGAGAGGCCGGCGAGGATCGCGAGCCGCGCATCGCTGAAGCCCAGCTGCTTCAGACGCAGGAACCCGCCCGTCGATCCGGGCAGGCCCTTGGCCTTGATCTCGCCTTCGGCGGCGACGACCTTACGCACCTCGCGCAGGAACCAGGGATCGAAGCGGCAGATGCTTGCGACCTCCTCCTCCGTGAGGCCGAGGCGGAAGGCCTGGGCGATGGTGAGCAGCCGGTCGGGGGTCGGGCGGGCCAGCGCCACCCGCGCCGCGCCGGCGTCGGCGATGTCGAGATCGTCGAAGCCGGCAAGACCGGTCTCCATGGAACGCAGCGCCTTCTGCACCGCCTCGGCGAAGCTGCGCCCGACGGACATGGCCTCGCCGACGGATTTCATGGAGGTGGTGAGCAGCGGCTCGGCCCCGGGGAACTTCTCGAAGGTGAAGCGCGGCATCTTGACCACGACATAGTCGATGGTCGGCTCGAAGGAGGCTGGCGTCACCCGGGTGATGTCGTTGGCGAGCTCGTCGAGGGTATAGCCGACGGCGAGCTTCGCCGCGATCTTGGCGATGGGAAAGCCCGTTGCCTTGGAGGCCAGCGCCGAGGAGCGCGAGACGCGCGGATTCATCTCGATGATGACGAGGCGCCCGTCCAGCGGGTTGACGGCGAACTGCACGTTGGAGCCGCCTGTATCGACCCCGATCTCGCGCAGCACCGCGATCGAGGCGTTGCGCATGATCTGGTATTCCTTGTCCGTGAGCGTGAGCGCCGGCGCCACGGTGACGCTGTCGCCGGTATGCACGCCCATGGGATCGACGTTCTCGATGGAGCAGACGATGATGCAGTTGTCGGCGCGATCACGCACGACCTCCATCTCGAACTCCTTCCAGCCGAGGACCGATTCCTCGATCAGCACCGTGCCGACCGGCGAGGTACTGAGGCCCCCCTGGACGATGCGCTGGAACTCGTCGCGGTTATAGGCGACGCCGCCGCCGGTGCCGCCGAGAGTGAAGGAGGGACGGATGACCGCCGGCAGCCCGATCAGCTCCAGCGTTGCCAGGGCCTCGCCATAGCTGGAGACGAGACGGCCCTTCGGGCTCTCGAGCCCGATGCGGGTCATGGCCTGGCGGAAGAGCTCGCGGTCCTCGGCCATCTCGATGGCCTTCGCATTGGCGCCGATCATCTCGACGCCCAGCTCCTGGAGGCGGCCGCTGCGGTGCAGCGCCATGGCGGTGTTGAGGGCAGTCTGCCCGCCCATGGTGGGCAGCAGAGCATCGGGCCGCTCGCGCTCGATGATGCGCGCGACGACCTCCGGCGTGATGGGCTCGATATAGGTGGCGTCGGCCAGCTCCGGGTCGGTCATGATCGTCGCGGGGTTGGAGTTGACCAGGACGACCCGATAGCCCTCCTGGCGCAGCGCCTTGCAGGCCTGGGCGCCGGAGTAGTCGAACTCGCAGGCCTGGCCGATGACGATGGGCCCGGCCCCGATGATGAGGATGGAGCGGATGTCGGTGCGCTTAGGCATCTGTGGAGCCCTGCGAGAAGAGAAGTGAACCGAAAAGCGAACCACAGAGGCACAGAGACACAGAGGAAGGCACAGAGAAGTAGGAGAGACAACTCATCAGACGACCAACCTCTTTATCCCGTCTTTGAGAACCGGTGCGTGGAAGTTCAGCAGCAGCCCGGTTCTGAT
>DATBBO010000376.1:0-9890 GCA_036270995.1 Dongiaceae bacterium
TCCGCAGGCGCAGAGCGTCAGATCGCCGGCGATCATCGATCCCGCGCCGGTGCCGGCGATGACAGCGCCATCCCGCTCATAGCGCCGGCGTATGATCTTGAGGGCCGGTGTCTCGTTGGCATCCGGGCGCAGGGCGCGGGAGAGCATCACCGGATCGCCGTCGTTGATGAAATAGCCGGTGCAGGCCTCGAGCGCCTCGACCACACGCGCCTGCTGGGAGCTATTGGCCGCCAGGTTGATGGTGAGCATCTTGAAGCCGCTGATGCCGTCGAACTTGTGATAGGCATCGCCCGTGCCCTTGGCGCTGGACTCGAGCAGGCAGAGCTGGGGCTTGGTGCCGGCGAGCGCGACCGTCATCTGGCTCGCCGCGTCGAGGGAGTCGCCGCCCCCTTCCAGGATCAGGGTCCCACGGCCCGCGGCCTGCGGCACCGGCTTCACCTTCGGCGCGTCGTCGCGCGCCGGGACGTCATAGACCGGACCGCTGGAGACGATGATGCGCAGCCCCTCATTGCTCTGGGAGCTGCAGGCGGCCAGCGCCATCGACGCCGCGAGCAGGGCTGCCGCCGGACCGAAGCGAGGCATGGGGATCAGCCGGATTTGAGGCGCCGTGCCACCTCGACCGCCGCATAGGTCATGATCCCATCGGCGCCGGCGCGCTTGAAGGCAAGCAGGCTTTCGAGCATGGCCGCTTCGGCATCGATCCAGCCGCGCTCACCAGCACCCTTCAGCATCGCGTATTCGCCACTCACCTGATAGACGAAGGTCGGCAGGCGAAAGGCCTCCTTCACGCGATAGACGATGTCGAGATAGGGCATGCCCGGCTTCACCATCACCATATCCGCCCCCTCGGCAATATCGAGGGCGACCTCGCGCAGGGCTTCATCGCCGTTCGCCGGGTCCATCTGATAGGTGCGCTTGTCACCCTTCAGCGCCTTCTTCGAGCCGATGGCATCGCGGAAGGGACCGTAGAAGGCGGAGGCATATTTGGCGGCGTAGGAGAGGATCTTCACCTCGGCATGGCCAGCGGCATCGAGAGCGTCGCGCAGGCGCCCCACACGCCCGTCCATCATATCCGAAGGTGCCACCACATCGACCCCGGCCTCGGCCTCCGCCAAGGCCTGGCGGCAGAGAACCTCGACAGTCTCATCGTTCAGGATCCGCTCGCCGGCCAGTAGCCCGTCATGGCCGTGGCTGGTATAGGGGTCGAGGGCGACGTCGCAGATGACGCCAATATTTGGCAGCGCCTTCTTGAGCGCCCGGATCGCCCGATTGCAGAGATTGTCCGGACGGCAGGCTTCCGCCCCATCCTCGCCCTTCAGCGCTGGCGGCACGAAGGGGAAGAGGGCGATCGCCGGTATGCCGAGCTCCGCCGCCTCGCCGGCCGCATCCACCAGGGCCTCGATGGAGAGCCGGTCGATGCCCGGCATGCTGGGCAGCGGCTCGCGCGCGCTGCCCCCTTCCTGCAGGAAGACCGGCCAGATGAAATCGGCCGGCGCCAGGCGGCTTTCGGCGACCAGGCGCCGTATCCAGTCATGGGAGCGGTTGCGCCGGAGGCGCCGGCGCGGATAAGAGCCGAGAGACCTCAGCTCTCCCGGCGGATCGCCGGCTAGTTTGTGATTTCGGGGCATGGCGCGCGGAGCCTATCACGCGCCCGGGCCGCGGCAAAGGCGCGGGCGGGAGCGGGGCCAGCGGCAATCCGCCGCGAATCCCCGCTCACCCGCCTTGCTATTCCGCAGCCTTGGCCACGCTCGCCGCTTTCAGCGCCTGCTCCAGATCGGCGATGATGTCGTCGATATGCTCCAGCCCCACGGCGAGGCGCACATAGCCGTCCGAGACGCCGGTGGCGAGCTGCTCGTCCGGAGACAATTGCGAATGGGTGGTCGTCGCCGGATGGATGGCGAGGCTGCGCGCATCGCCGATATTGGCGACGTGGTAGAAAAGCCGGAGGGCGTCGATGAAGCGCCGTCCGGCTTCCTTGCCGCCCGCGAGCTCGAAGCCCACAAGCCCGCCCAGGCCGCCCTTCATATAAGTCTCGGCCCGTCGCTTCTGCTCCCCGGTCCAAAGGCTCGGATGGATGATGCGGGTGATTCCGGCCTGCTTCTTCAGCCAGTCGACCACGGCCTGGGTGTTGCGCGAATGCTCGCGGATGCGCAAGGGCAGGGTTTCCAGCCCTTGCAGGAAGAGGAAGGCGTTGAAGGGGCTCATGGCCGAGCCGAGGTCACGCAGCAGCGTCACCCGCGCCTTGATTATGTAGGCGATGGGCCCCAGCGGCTTCACCGCCTGGGTCCAAACGGCGCCGTGATAGCTGGGGTCGGGGGTGTTCAGGAGCGGGAAGCGCTCGGCATGCTTCTCCCAGTCGAAATTGCCGCCATCCACGATGAGGCCGCCGATGGAGGTGCCGTGGCCGCCGACATATTTCGTCGTCGAATAGACGACGACGGCCGCGCCATGGGCGAAGGGCTTGCAGAGCACGGGTGCCGCCGTGTTGTCCATCACCAGGGGCACGCCCAGCTTTCGGCCGATATCGGCGACCTCCTTGATCGGGAAGACATAGAGCTTGGGATTGGGCAGGGTCTCGGCGTAATAGGCCCGGGTCTTGGCGTCGGTCGCCCGCTCGAAATTCTGCGGGTCGCTGGGATCGACGAAGCGCACTTCCAGCCCCTGGTCCTTCAGCGTATTGGCGAAGAGATTCCAGGTGCCGCCGTAGAGATCGGTGGAGGCGACGATATTGTCACCGGCCCGGGCGACATTCTGCAGGGCGAAGGCGGAAGCCGCCTGGCCGGAGCTGAGAGCCAGCGCCGCAACGCCACCCTCGAGCTCAGCGACGCGCTGCTCCAGCACGGCGGTGGTCGGATTCATGATCCGTGTGTAGATGTTCCCCAGCTCCTTGAGCGCGAAGAGATTCGCCGCATGCTCCGTGTCGCGGAACTGATAGGAGGTGGTCTGGTAGATCGGCACCGCCACCGCCCCAGTCGCCGGATCGGCGCGATAGCCGGCATGGAGGACGATGGTCTCGGGATTGGTGCTCTTCACGGTCATGATCGTTTCCCCTCAGCAATCCGCAGCATTGGTCCGGAACTCACGCGGCGACATGGTGGCGTCCCGCATTGTGGACGAGGTCGAGCTTGGTTGGCGTGACATTGCGCAGGATGTCGAGCACGGGGCAGTGGCGGTCCACTGTCGCCTTGAGGCGCTCGATGTCGTCCGCGCTCGCCGGGCTGTCGATCTCGACGGTGGCGTGGATGTCGCGGAAGCCCGGCCTGACCCCGTCTTCCACGGCGAAGAAGCCGCGCAGATCGAGACGGCCCTCGACCCTGACGGCAACGTGGTTCAGCGGGATACCGAGGGTCTCGGCATAGAGGCGGTAGGTGATCTCCTGACAGGCGCCGAGGGCGGCCAGGACCAGTTCGACGGGGTTCGGTCCCGCGTCCCCGCCGCCAAGCGCCGGGGGCTCATCGAGGGTGAGACGGAAATCGCGGATCGCCGCCTCGCTGCGAAGTCCCGCCAGCTGGCGGGTTGCTGCCGCGAAAGTCGCCGCGGCGTCGCGCGGGTTCTGCCGCAGGCTGCTCTGGGTGTTGGTGAAGATGTCCTTGAGATCGGTCGCCATCGGGCCCTCCATAGCTCTGTCTCGTGCGGGGCCACACGATGGTTAAGACGCTTTAGCGGTTGGTCACGCGGCGCAAGCTGCCCCTCAAATCCCGCGGGTCCGTTGCGCTCCGGTGGACCGGGCCGGTAAACGAAAAAACCGCCTTAGCTAAGCTGGGCGGTTCAAGGACCGTCGCTTTAGCTGCATTTATAAGGCGCCCGCAAGCTGAAGGCTCAAATCGGCGCCGCCTTGTAGATACGCCTCCAGGTCGGGCCCGTCAACCCCTGTCGCTTGCGACCTACTTTGAGAGCGACAAGGGACGGGTCGATCGCTATCTATTTGCGCCCACCAGAACCTCCGACACGGATCCGCCATGACCCTGCCCAATTTCAGCTTTGGCCCCATTACGCCCGTCGCCTTCGGCATCGACCGGGTGGAGAAGCTCGCTGGCGATGTGAAGCGCCTGGTGGGCGCCGATGCACCCGTTCTGCTGGTCAACGACCCCGGCATTTCCGCCATGGGCGACCGGGTGGAGGGTATCCTCAAGGCCGGCGGCCATAATGTCGCCCGCTTCCAGGATGTCCGCAGCGATCCCCTGAGCCGGCAGATCGATGCCGCCGCCGATCTGGCGCGCCGGCATGGGGCCAAGCTAGTCGTCTGCCTCGGCGGCGGCTCGGCGCTCGATGTGGGCAAGATGGCCGCGGCCATCGCCCCCGCCGAGCAGCCGGCGGACTATTATGCGCTCGCGGTCAATCCGCTCCCGGCCCACCCCCTGAAGAAGATCTGCATCGCGACGACCTCCGGCACCGGCTCCGAGACAACCCGCGTTTCGGTCTACAGCAATGACAAAGGCGAGAAGCTCTGGGGCTGGGGCGACGGGCTGGCGGCGGATCTGGCTCTCCTCGATCCCAGGCTGACCGTCGGCCTGCCGCCTCATCTGACGGCAGCCACAGGGATCGATGCGCTGGTGCACGCTATCGAGGCGGTGACGATCCGGCGCGCCAATCCGATGAATGATTCCGTCGGCCTGCAGGCGATCCGGCTGATCGCAGCTCATCTGCCCCGCGCCGTCGCCGTGCCCGACGACCTCACCGCTCGCGGCCATGTCCAGATTGCCGCGGCTTCGGCAGGCATTGCGATCGACAATGCCGGCACCGGGGTCGCCCACGCGCTGGGCCACGCTCTGGGAGCCGTCGGCCATGTGCATCACGGGCGCGCCGTCGGTCTCTCGCTGCGCGTTGCCATCGCCTGGAACGCCGAAGTGTCGCCGGCCCGCCATGCCGCCGTGGCGGCCGCCCTCGGCGTGCCCACCGAAGGCCGCAGCGAGGCCGCCATCGTCGCCGATCTCGGCCAGGCCTTCGACCGCTTCGTGCGCTCCACGGGGCTTGCGATCTCGCTCGCCAAGGACGGGCTCGGCAAGGCCGATGCGAAGCGCCTGGCCGATACGATGATGCAGCCTGAGAACAAGCCCATGCGGGATTCAAACTGTCGCGAGATCACTGCCGACGATGCGCTCGCTCTCAGCGAAGCGGTCCTGACAGCGGCCTGATTCCCGGCGCGAAGGGGGCCTCACGCCGACAGGATGGGCGGCGGAGGCGCGGCCTAAGCTTTGCCGTCGAAATGGACGGGGATGCCGCGCTTCAGCGAATTGCTGACGGTCGAGACCGCCTGCGCGCGCTTGATGAGATCCTCGATATCGGCGCCTTTCTCGGCGGCGCTCACGCGGGCGCGCAGCACAGCCCCAGTCGCGAGGAGGGGACTGCCTTCGAAGGAAACCATGACATCGACTTCGACCGAGGTCAGGCGGAGGCCCATCTCATGGGCGACATAGTGCAGGTCGTTGCAGAAGCAGCCGCCGATCGCCAGGCCCAGGAGCTGGCCGCCGTTGAATCCGAGACCCTTGCCGCCGGCCTTGCTCGGGCCTGTCGACCACGACCGTATGCGCGCCCGCCCAGCCGACAGCGGCTTCAGTGTCGGGGAGGCTGCGAAGCTGGACCGTCATGGTGGTCATCGGCTGCTGCCTGAAGCCGAGTGAGCCTCGTTAGCTGAAGGCCTGAATCCCTGTCTGGGCCCGGCCGAGGATGAGGGCGTGCACGTCATGCGTGCCCTCATAGGTATTGACCGCCTCCAGATTCATGACATGGCGGATGACATGGTACTCGTCGGCGATGCCATTGCCGCCATGCATGTCGCGGGCCATGCGCGCGATATCCAGCGCCTTGCCGCAGGAATTGCGCTTCAGGAGCGAGATCATCTCGGGCGCGGCGCGGTCCTCGTCCTTCAGGCGGGCGAGGCGCAGGCAGGCATGCAGGCCCAGCGTGATCTCGGTCTGCATGTCGGCGAGCTTCTTCTGGATGAGCTGGTTGGCGGCAAGCGGCCGGCCGAATTGCTTGCGGTTCATCGTATAGTCGCGCGCCGCGTGCCAGCAGAACTCGGCTGCGCCGAGCGCCCCCCATGCGATGCCGAAGCGGGCGTTGTTGAGGCAGCCGAAGGGCCCCTTGAGGCCGCTGACATTGGGAAGCAGGTTCTCCTCGGGGATCTCCACATCCTCCATGACGATCTGGCCGGTGATGGAGGCGCGCAGGGAGAATTTACCCTCGATCTTCGGCGCCGAAAGGCCCTTCATTCCTTTCTCCAGGATGAAGCCCCGGATCGTGCCCGTCTCGTCCTTGGCCCAGACGACGAAGACATCGGCCACCGGCGAATTGGTGATCCAGGTCTTGGCACCTTTGAGCACGTAGCCGCCGCCGACCTTGCGGGCGCGGGTGATTATGCTTCCGGGATCGGAGCCGTGGTCGGGCTCGGTCAGGCCGAAGCAGCCGATGATCTCGCCGGTGGCGAGCCGCGGCAGGTAGCGTTGGCGCTGCGCCTCGGTCCCATAGGCGTAGATCGGATGCATGACCAGGCTCGACTGCACACTCATGGCGGAGCGGTAGCCGCTGTCGACCCGCTCCACCTCGCGCGCCACGAGGCCATAGCAGACGTAATTGACCCCGGCGCAGCCATAGCCCTCGATGGTGGAGCCCAGAAGACCCAGCGCGCCCAGCTCGGTCATGATCGTCCGGTCGAAATATTCGTGCCGGTTCGCCTCGAGCACCCGGGGCATCAGGTTTTCCTGGCAATACTGGCGCGCCGTGTCGCGCACCAGCCGTTCTTCTTCGCTCAGCTGGTCCTCGAGGAGAAGCGGATCCTCCCATTTGAACTCGGCGCGCGTCGCGCCCTTGCGCGGCGAGACGGTGGCAGCAGCTTGCGACATGAGTGAGGGGCTCCTCGGCCCGCGATGGAGGATGATTGGCCTAGCCTAGAGCATGTCCCGGGGAAGGGGAACACGCGGGATGTCGCGGATCAGACCGGTTTGTCAGCCTCAGCCCGCCGTCGCTGGTGGTAGCGGCGCATCTTCGCCCGGCTGCCGCAGACATCCATCTCGCACCAGCGCCTCGTGCCGTTGCGCGACGTGTCGAGGAAGAGCCAGCCGCAGCCTTCTCCGGGGCAGAACTTGACGCGGGCGAGGTCAGGCCCCGTCAGCAGCTCGGCAGCGGAGCGGACGACCGGCCAGAGCAGGCGCATCGGACGGCCATCCTCCTCGCGCCAGTCCCAGCGGTAGCCGGCATCGGCCGGCAGTATCTCCGCTGCGGCCATGGCCTCGGCCAGGGTCCGATTGAAAAGGGCGATGGAAGCCACGGGCGGGGTCTCGCCGGCGATGACCGCGCGAAAGAGCCGGTAGAGCGCCTCGCGCAGCTCGAGTGCGGAGGTGAGGGCGTCGCGGGCCGCCGAAAGCGGGCTCGCTTCGAAGATCCGGCGCTGGCCCGGCTTGATCGCGCCGGCATGCTCCGCCCAGTCCAGGAGATTCTGCCATTGGCGGAGATGCTCCTGGCGCAGCGGCGTGCCGCGGCCGCTGGAGGTGTTGGTGAAGTCGAGGCACAGGGCGTGAGCGACCAGATCGAGGGTCGCCGCCCGGCTTGGAGCTTCGAATCCGTCGTTTGACGATTGCGGTTTCACTTGTTACCGCCTAAAGTTGACTTAATGGTAACACTGAAATGCCAGGGAGGCCAAGACGGAAGGGGCAGGGGACCCACTTTGCTCGTTGCCCTAAGCTTCGGGCTGCTTTGTCTCGTCACCCTGGGCCTCTCGACCTCCGCCCGAGCGGCGCAGGACACGCCGGCGGCGGTCAACCGCTGCAAGGACCTGGTCGTTGGCTTCGACGAGCATCCCGGGCCCATCACCAGTGAGGTGGAGGAGAGCGCCGAGAAGAATCTTGGCGTGCGGCTGTTGTGGCCGCGCGGGGACGGAGACCATGCCGAGGACTGGATCATTTGCTGGTTCCTGCCCTTGGCTCAGACGGCAGGCATTTGGCAGATCGACCAGGTGCGGACCAAGAACCATGGGGTGTTTCAGCGCTACGACCTGCAGCAGCTGTACAAAGGTCTCTGGCTGCGCACCCATGACAATCTGCAGCCGAACGAGGAGCGCACCGCCGCGACGCCGCTGGCGCATGTCCTCTATCTCGTGCAGCAGACGGTCAATGCCATCACCATCGGCTGCCTCTATGCGCTGCTGGCCGTCGCCTTCAACCTGATCTACGGGATCGCCCGCTTCATCAACCTCGCCTTCGGCGAGCTCTATATGCTCGGGGCCTTCGTCACATATCTGGCCTATCTCGTGAGCCTGAACCTCGGCGCCGGCTTCACGCTGCTGCCGATCCTCGCGACCGCTGCCTTCGTGATCGCCACCGGCGCGATCGCCGGATGGACGACCAACTTCCTCGTCTTCTCGCGCCTGCGCCAATCGGCGTCGACCGTGGCGTTGATCGCCTCGATCGGGCTCTCGCTCCTCGTGAGCAACGCTGTTCTCCTGCTGCAGGGCCCGAAGACGCGCTACATGCCGCAATACGAGCATGCGGCCTGGCGACTGACGCCGGGCATGGACTACGACATCTATCTGCGCAAAGCCCATGTCTTCGTCGGGCTGGGCACCGCCATCATCGCCGCGATCCTCTGGTGGCTGGCACGGCGCTCCGATCTCGGACGCAACTATCGAGCCTGCTCCCAGGACCCCAAAATGGCAGCGCTCCTCGGGGTCGATGTCCGCGGCACCATCG
Organism: Dongiaceae bacterium; assembly: GCA_036270995.1. Lineage (GTDB taxonomy): Bacteria > Pseudomonadota > Alphaproteobacteria > Dongiales > Dongiaceae > DASXQK01. Next base: position 8,685 of record DATBBO010000376.1, read on the forward strand.
CCCTGAGCTTCGCCCTCAGCGGCGCACTGACCGGGGCGGCCGGCCTGTTCGAAGCCCTGGAATACAACGCCGTCGATTTCCACATGGGCTTCCTCGTCGCCATCAAGGCGCTGACCGCCGCCCTGCTGGGTGGCATCGGCTCCGTCCCGGGTGCGTTGGCCGGTGGCTTCATCCTGGCCGGCATCGAAACCTATGCGGGTACCTTCATCGGCTTCGAATGGCGGGATCTCGTGGTTTTCGGCGTCCTGGCGCTGGTTCTGGTGTTCCGGCCGGGCGGACTCTTCGGGACGCTACGATTGATGCAGGCGGACGAGCGGACGTGATCACCCTGCGGCAGCATTGCCCTTGCGAGGCGGGAATAGCTCAATTAGGGTCCGGCTAACGAAAATGGCGGCGAAGTCGAATCGTCGAACGGGACTGATGCGACAGGTGGGGCCAAAGGGGCCAGACTCGAACCGGGGAACGGAATCGGCGTGCAGAGCCACGCCGTGGCATATTCCATTTGCAGCCGGCGCTGGGTGATGCGGCCGGAGCTCAGCGAATCAATGCCCAGGTGATATAGGGGGACGATGGCACTTTTCATTCAGCAGTTGATCAACGGGCTCACACTCGGCGCCATCTACGGCCTCATCGCCATCGGCTATACGATGGTCTACGGCATCATCGGCATGATCAACTTCGCCCATGGCGATATCTACATGATCGGCGCCTTCAACGCGCTGATCGCCTTCCTGGTTCTCGGCGTCTTCGGCATTACCTGGGTTCCTCTCGCCCTCGTCCTTGTTCTCGTCGTGGCCGTGGCGGTGACGGCGGTCTATGGCTGGACGGTGGAACGGGTGGCCTATCGGCCGCTGCGCGGCTCGACACGCCTCGCCCCGCTGATCTCGGCCATCGGCATGTCGATCATCCTGCAGAACTACGTGCAGCTGCTCCAGGGCGCGCGCAACAAGCCGATGCAGAACATTCTCGAAGGCGGCTTCCGCCTGATGAGCCAGGGTGGATTCAATGTCGAGGTGCGCTATCTGCAGATCGGCATCGTCGCCCTCACCATCGTTCTGATGGTTGGCTTCACGCTTCTGATCACCCGCACCGCGCTCGGCCGCGCTCAGCGTGCGACGGAGCAGGACCGGCGCATGGCCGCCCTTCTGGGCGTGAACGTCGATCGCACCATCTCGCTCACCTTCGTCATCGGCGCCGCTCTTGCCG
>DATBBO010000377.1:0-7821 GCA_036270995.1 Dongiaceae bacterium
ACCGCCTTCTCGCCGGCGCGCCGGCCCATGGCGGCGGGATCCTCGAGCTCGCTGCCATAGACGGCGGAGGTGAAGTCGTAGTCGCGCTGCATGCCCGTGCCTTCGCCGGCAACCACCGAGACCGAGAGGCCCGAATGGGAGCCGGCATAGCCCTGGCGGAAGCCGTTGGAGGCGGCGAGTGCCACCTTGCTGCGGCCCCAGGAGGCCTCGGCCCCTTCCGAATTGGTGACGCCCGGCACGGCGCGGGCGGCGGCCTCGGCGACCCGGACACGCTCGATCAGCGTCTCGGTCGAGGGCTCGTCGGGGTCGCAGAGATCGAGGTCGGGCACGGTCTTGGCGATATCGGCGGGATCGGCGATGCCGCAGAAAGGATCCTCCGGCACCACCTTGGCCATGGCCACGGCCCGGGCCGCCAGCTCGTCCAGCGCCTTCGAGGAGAAATCCGTCGAGGAGACGATGGCCTGGCGCTTGCCGAGGAAGACCCGGAGGCCGAGATCCTGCCCCTCGGCCCGCTCCAGCTTCTCCGGCCGCCCCAGCCGCTCGGCGACCGTCAAGGAAGCCCCCTCCACCAGCAGGGCATCGGCGGCATCGGCCCCCGCCTTGCGGGCGCGGCGCAGCAGGTCGTCGAGGAGATCGAGGGGATGGGCGATGGACATGGCGGGGACCTGTGAGAGGGAAAACGGGAGGCCGGCGAGGGCGGAGGCGATCGGACTACAGATGGGTCGGCCGGGCCATGGTTCAATCGAGAGGCCAGCGATGGAGGCTCAGCCGGAAGACCGGCAGCGCGCGGCCGGGATCGACCTCCGAGGGCATGGCGCCGGCCGGCTCGGCGCCCATACGGCGATAGAAGCCGGCGGCATGGGGATCGCCGACCACGATCATGGCTCGATGGCCGGCATGGCGTGCCTCGTTCATCGCATCCTCCCACAGCGCACGGCCGATGCCGCTGCCGATGGCCTCGGGCCTGACGAAGAGATGGCTGAGGCCGATGCCCGTTGGCTCGGGCTCGAAGCCGTAGAAGCCCAGGATCTCTCCGGTCGCTCCCTCCGCCAGGCGAAAGAGGCGCTCGCGGATCATCCCGGCATCGATGGTGAGAGCGGCCCGGCATCGGGCCATGAAGCTCGCCGGATAGCCCCAATGGGCCTTGGCCGCGAGCGCGAGCTCGGTCAGCGCGGCCGCCTCCGCCGGGCGGGCCGCGCGAATCCGGGCTAGCGCCAGATCGGCTTGCCGCTGCCGGGAAGGCCCAGGCTCGGCCATTTCTTCGTCACCGCCTCGACCACATCCTCGCTCATGCGGATCTTGCGGCCCCATTCGCGCCTGGTCTCCGGCGGCCATTTATTGGTGGCATCGAGCCCGATCTTGCTGCCGAGCCCGGATTCGGGGCTGGCGAAATCGAGATAGTCGATGGGCGTTCCTTCCACCAGGGTGATGTCCCGCGCAGGATCCATGCGGGTCGAGATGGCCCACATCACATCCTTCCAGCTGCGCGCGTCGATATCGTCATCCACCACGATGACCCATTTCGTGTACATGAACTGCCGCAGGAAGGACCAGACGCCCATCATCACCCGCTTGGCATGACCGGGATAGGCCTTGCGCATGGAGACGACGGCGATGCGATAGCTGCAGCCTTCCGGAGGCAGATAGAAATCGACGATCTCCGGGAATTGCTGGATCAGCAGGGGCACGAAGACCTCGTTCAGGGCCTCGCCGAGGATCGAGGGTTCATCCGGCGGGCGGCCGGTGAAGGTCGAGAGATAGATCGGCTGGCGGCGCATGGTGACGGCGCTGATGGTGAAGACCGGAAAGCGCTCGACTGCGTTGTAATAGCCCGTGTGATCGCCATAGGGCCCTTCCTCGCCGTAGTCGTCGAGGGCGACATGGCCCTCGAGCACGATCTCCGCCTCCGCCGGCACCTTGAGGGGCACGGTCCTGCAGTCCACCAGCTCGACCTTCGCCCCACGCAGGAGGCCTGCGAACTGGTATTCCGAGAGGGTGTCCGGCACGGGGGTCACCGCGGCCAAGATGGTGCCGGGATCGGCCCCGATGACGGCGGCGGCGGGCAGCGGCTCGGGCCTTTGCTTTTTCCAGCGCGCGTGATGCTGGGCGCCGCCGCGATGCTTCAGCCAGCGCATCAGCGTGGTGTTCCGCCCGGTCACCTGCATGCGGTAGATGCCGAGGTTGAAGCTGTCGGCCTTGTCGCCTGCCGGGTCGGGGCCCTGGGTCACCACCAGCGGCCAGGTGATGAGCGGTGCCGGCTCGCCGGGCCAGCAGGTCTGGATCGGCAGGCGGGCGAGATCGATATCGGCACCCTGGAGCACCACCTCCTGGCAGGCGGCGCTGCCGAGGGTCTTGGGGCGCATCGACATGACGCTCTTCACCAGCGGCAGCATGTCGAGGGCTTCACGCCAGCCGCCCGGGGGCTCGGGCTGCTTCAGGAAGGCCAACGTCTCGCCGAGCGCGCGCAGCTGGTCCGGGCGGCGCTCCATGCCGGCGGCGACACGGTCGACGGTGCCGAAGAGGTTGACCAGGACCGGCATGCCGTAGCGCTGCCCTCCGGGGTCGACCACATTCTCGAACAGCACCGCCGGCCCGCCCTCGGCCAGGAGGCGGGTCTGGATCTCCGTCATCTCGAGATGGGGGCTGACCGGCGCCTTGACCCGCACGAGTCCGCCCTCGCGCTCCAGGCGCTCGATGAAATCGCGGAGGGATCGATAGGGCATAGGCGGCGGCCGCGGGCTATTCTGGACGAAGCTATCTTTGGCAGAGAGGCCGCGCCCTGCGCAAGTTCCCCGCGGAATTCGAGGCGATGCTGAGCGCCAAGGGGCGCCGCCTCCTGGCCGGGACCTCCCCGCTCGAAGGGGCGCTGGCCGATCCGCGCCGGCGCTTCCTCGCTGCCGACGGGCTCCTTGATCCCCACCGCTCCGAGGCGGGACGTCTTCTGCTGGAGCGCCATCTGCTGCCCCATCTGGCGCGCATCGACCACCCCATCCCGCCCGAGGCAACCTGGGAGATGACGGAGAACTATGCCGAGCTTCTGCCCAAATGTGCCCGGGTCTCGACCGCCACCTTCGAACGTCGCCGTGGCCATGCCTGGGAGGCGGCGGTGCGGATCGGGCTCGCCGCCATGCTGCGCTCGGCGAGCTTTCACGCATTCGCCGAGCATCTGGCCGGCCAGAGGCTTGCGCGGCGCTGGGGCATCCAGGCGCTCTGCTACGGGCCCGGCGACTATGCCGGGCCCCATAACGACCATCACCCGGAAGAGCCGGAGGCGCGCCGGGGTTATGTCGACATCCATCTGACGCTGACCAGCCCGGCGGTGGGGCAGCAATGGCTCGTCTATGCGGTGAGCGGCCATTTCAGCCGCATCGAGACGGCGGCGCGGCCGGGGCGCATCACCGCCTATCGCCTGCCGCTCTGGCACTACACCACGCCGCTGGTTGCCCGGCGCGGCCGCGAGGCCGAGGCCCGGCGCTGGGTGCTTCTGGGGACCTTCGTCTATGGCTGAGAGGGATTCGGCAAATGGCCGCCCGCCGCGCGCACGGCGGCCCGGTAGATCCGCACCGAGCGATAGGCGCCGTATTTCGGCATCGCCTCCGCCGGACAGGCCCGCATGCCCTTGCCGTGGGGCAGGATCTTGAAGCAGCGCCCCTCGCGGTCCATGAAGGGAATGACCTGGCGCCGGCGGGAGAAGATCCGGCGCAATGTGGCCGAATACTGCTTGTGAACCTCGAACTCGCCCGGCTCGACCTTGAACAGGTACTCATAGGCGGCGATGAACTGCCGGCGGAATTCGGCGTCGACCACGGCGAAATTCGAGATGACCCAGCAGCGGTCGATGAAGGTCCAGTGGATCGAAAACCCGATGAAGGCACCCTTGGAGTCGATATAGGGAAAGAAGGGGAAGGAGCGGCAGGCGAGCGTGCGGTTGTCGCGCTCGCAATGGCGCACGCCCTTGCATTCGATGGCAAGACAGCTCTTGGCGAGGTCGCCGACGATCGTCTTGCCGGCCCGGTCGTTGGGGCGATAGCGGTGCCAGAGCTTGGTACGGCGGCGCAGCAGGTCCCATTCGGCCTGGTCGACCACGGGGATGGCATGCTCGGTCGAGCAGCAGACCGGCTCTCCTCCGTTCAGCGGCGAGCAATGCCGGCCGCAGTCATAGCGCGAGATTGGCGCCTGGAACATCTCGTAGATCCGGGCGAAATCCTCCGGCCGCGCTGAGGCTGTTGTCATTCGACGCCATTCTCCGTCCTGGATTCCCCGGGTCCAGCCTGGCGCTGGCCGAGCCGCACGGCGGAATCGCCCTGAGGGCGAGGACTATAATCCGCGGGGGGGAGCCATGGCTATCGCAGGGGCAATATTGCGGTCGAATCACCTTTTCGGCTCTCTTGTCGGCAAGCCCGCGTGAACTATGATTCCGCTACCTCGACGGAGGAGGGGAATGACTCAGTATTGGGTGGTCGGCGGCGAGTATGCTGATACGACCTTCGAACAAATCGCCGGCGGCCGGGCGGAAGAACGCATCGGTCCCTTCGACAGCTACGAGGCAGCGAAGGCGGTCTGGCAGGCCAGGGCCTGGGCAACCGTGGACAATGCCCAGACACGCTATCGGATCGAGGAGGACGGAAGCGACCTGCGCTTTTGGGTCGTCGGCTGCTCCTACAAGGATACGCATTTCTCGGAGCCCGCCGACCAGCATGGCGAGCGCTGGTACGGTCCCTTCGACAGCTATGAGGCGGCCAAGGCGGAGTGGCAGCGCCTTGCCTGGGCCACGGTCGACGACGCCCACGCGCGCTTCCGCATCGAGCGCCGGCTGGAGCGGCGGGGCTTCGGGACCTAGGGGGCTGATCCGGCGATCGCCAGCCCGTCCGTCCTATGGGTGGGCCGCCGCGCCGTCGAAATAGCTTCTGCCGAAGCCATAGCCGAACTTCCGCATCGTCGCCCCGCAGATATCCCGGAAGATGGCGATCTGTTCGCGCGACCAGCCGGTTTCGCTGATGTCCGGCGTGTCGGCATCGAAGTTCACCGTTCTTTCGACGGTTCTATCCCGCAGATGGGTGCCCAGAGCCGCACGCTCGGTCTCATCGAGTTCGAGGAATACCCCGACCCGCCTTGCCACATGATCGGGCTGGGACAGCATCTCCCTCTGGTCGATCTCGAGCGCATTGACGCCAAGGCTCGGCCTTGCCTTCTCCCATGCCTCCATGGCGGCAGTCCAGTCCGCACAGTGGCTGCGGAAGGCTATGGAATCGGGAAACTTGCGCAGCCGGGACATCATGTTTTCGATGCCCCGGCGCTTCATGAAGATGAATTTCGCTTCGGGCCAGATGCGGCCCAGCGTCGGCGCCAGACGAATCATGTCGACGCTGGGAGTCTTGTCGACCCAGTGGATGGATGAAAACGTCTCCGATGCCAGATTCCGGAAGACGGAGAGAAAGTGCTCTACGACGAATTTCTCGGGAACATACCGAACCATCACGGTGTCGTTTCCGAGACTTGCCTGCCTCTCCGTGTAGAAGAGCGCGATGCACTCGCGTAGCCGCTGGATGAGATCGAAGAACTGTCCTTCCCTGAATCCCACATATCTCGTGCCACCGATCAGCGCGCCGGCCATGGCCGATGTGCCGGAGCGCACCGAGCCGAGCACGAAGACGGGGCGCGCTGGAGGCAGCTCCGAGGCTGCCGACCGCCCTGGCTGAAAGTCGGCGGCGAGCGCCCTGCGGATCTGGGGGTCGGTCTCGTCACCCTTCGGTTTGAACACCGGCAAGGTCTCTCCGCCGATGCTGGCCGAGATATCGCCGAGGTTGTGCGGTGCTATGGCGGTGGCGAAATTATAGACGAAGGCATGGTCGCCCCGACCCACATTCGCGGCAAGAAGGTCGGAGCGGAACAGATTGCATCTGGTCTGCCCGATCAGCCGGTTGCCGCGCCAGATGCTGACCGTGTGATGCGCTGTCGGGTCTTCCGGGTCGAAAGCCCAGCCGGAGGCGCCTTGCGCGCTCACAAATTCGAGCCACCCCGCGATTGCCATCCGACCTGTACCCCCCGGAACGCCAGTCACACTCTCTTAATAGGTGTAGAATGGAACAAATGGGCGCCGCTTGCCAATGGTAGAATTGGGGGTAAGGAATTCCCTTCGGCCGGCCGGGAACCGGGTATGCCAGGTGTTGCCTCGGCTTCAAGGGCTCGAGAAGGCAGGTGTGGCGCGCTCCAGAGGGCGCGCTCCCTCGAGGCTGGCGCGTTCCTCCTGGAAGAGACGCACCAGCGAATCCATCACCGCGCGCACCCGCGGCAGGTCGCGCAGATCGCGATGGACCAGCAGCCATTGGTCGGCCGCGACCTCCGGCAGGGGGGCGCCGAGGCGCCTCAGCGCCGGGTCCCCATCGCCCAGATAGCAGGGGAGCACGGCGATCCCGGCGCCGGCGGCGACCGCCTGCTGCAGGACGAGCCAGTTGTTCACGCGCAGCGCGGGCCGCGCGCCTTCCAGCAGTTCCAGCACCCAGCTCTGGCCCGGCATGTAGTTATGGTCGTCGTCGAAGCCGATCCAGGTGAAACGGCGGAGCGCCTCGCGGGAGGGGCGCCGGTTCTCCCGCCCGGCCAGGTCATGGCCCGCGGCGGCATAGATCGCATAGGCGGCGCTGCCGAGCCGGCGGGTCACGATGCTCCCCAGATCGGGCACCTGTTCGCGGATCAGGAGATCGGCCTCGCGGCGCGAAAGATTCGCCAGCATATGGCTCGCGACCAGCTCGATCTCGATGCATTGCAGATTGTGGCGCAGCCGCGGCAGGCGGCTGGCAATGAAGGCGGTCATGGCCTCGCCGGCGGAGAGCCGCACGGTGCCGTGGACCGTGTCGCCGAGGCCCGCACTCCGGCGGTGCAGCGATTCCGCCGCCCGCTCCATGGCCGTGGCATCCTCCAGCAATCCCTCTCCGGCCGCCGTGAGCACGAACTTGTCCGGCAGTCGATCGAAAAGCCGCGCGCCGAAGCTGTCCTCCAGCGCCTTGACCCGCCGTGCCACGGTGGGATGGCTGACCTCGAGACGGCGGGCCGCTGCTGTCAGGCTCCCTTCCCGCGCCAGCGTCAAGAACACCCGCAGATCGTTCCAATCGGCGTCCATGGCCGCCTTTCCGGGCTAGTCTGTACAGGAATGTACAGCTGCTCTTCGTCTTTGTCGAATGTCGAACATTTGCGTTCAGGGTAGACTGACGTCGAAAGCTGGTTCAAGGAGTCCGGCATGCATTTCGAGCCGCGCCTGTGGCAGTTCACCGAGGGCCTGCGCCTGCGCATCCTGGGGGCAACCCTCATCGGTCTCGTCGCCGTGGGCCTGGGCATCTCCCGCCTCGCACTTCTCGGCTGGCTCATCGGCCAGGTCTTCGCCGGCAGGCATCTCCAGGACCTCCTGCTGCCCATTATCGCCATCGCCGCGGTCATGGTGCTTCGCGGGCTCGCCGAGCACTGGCGGGTGGAGGTGGCCCATAGGACGGCGGCGCGGGTGCAGAAGACGCTGCGCCGGGCAATCTATGACCGAATCGCAGTGCTTGGCCCCGGAACTGTGGCGCGGCGGCGATCCGGCGCGCTCACCCTCTCTTTGATCGAGGGGGTGGAGCAGCTCGAGGTCTATTTCGGCCAGTTCCTGCCGCAGTTCCTCATCTCGCTTCTGGCCCCGCTCCTGATCTTCGCCGTCATCGCCTTCCTCGATCTGCCAGTCGCGGCGGTGATGCTGGCTTTCGCGCTGCTGGCGCTCTTCGCCCCGGCGCTGTGGCATCGCCATGACGTCGCCAATTCCCTCGGCCGGCAGAAATCCTATGCCGCCTTCGCCGC